>JBIKQY010000356.1:0-3310 GCA_044349465.1 Limnohabitans sp.
CGCAGGTTCTCGAACACGCTCAGCTTGGGGAAGATGTTGGTGATCTGGAAGCTGCGCGACAGCCCCATGCGGTTGATCTCATAGGGCGTCTTGTTCTGGATGGCCTGGCCGTTCAGCAAAATTTCGCCACTGGTGGGGCCAAAGCGGCCACTGATCAGGTTAAAGAGCGTGGACTTGCCCGCGCCATTGGGGCCGATGACGGCCACGCGTTCACCGGCCTTCACGGCCAAGTTCACGCCACGGATGATTTCGGTCTTGCCGAAGTTCTTGCGCACGTCCTGGAGTTCGAGGGCGTAACTCATAAGGCCGCTTCCCTTCGTTTGATTTCTTTTTCGATGTCGGTCTGGATTTCACCCCAGTCGCGGGCAAACTGCCTGCGGGCCAGCTCAAACAAACCCAAACCGGTGAGCATGACAAAAGCCGAGCCGAACCAGCTGTCCAGGCTCTTGGCGTTGAGGGTGGCCCCCATGAACTTGACGGTGTCACCCAAAGCCGAATTGAGCTGCAGGTGGTAGACCATCTCGATCATGGCCCCCGCTCCCGCCAGCATGACGATCGCGGTCAGTCCCAAAGCCAGGTAACTGGTCCAGATCTGGCGCAATTTTCCAAACTTGGCCACCCGCAGGTTCATCATGATCAGGCTGGCTATGCCACCTGGCGCATACATGACCATGAACAGGAAGACCAGGCCCAAGTACAGCAGCCAAGCCTTGGTCAGCTCGGACAGCAGCACAAAGGCGATGATCATCAAGACGGCACCGATGATGGGGCCAAAAAAGAAGGTGGCCCCGCCCAAAAAGGTGAAGAGCAAATAAGCGCCCGAGCGCCCTGCCCCGACCACCTCGGCCGTCACAATCTCGAAGTTGAGTGCACCCAAGCCGCCTGCGATGCCCGCAAAAAAGCCCGAGATGATGAACGCCATGTAGCGCACGCGCTGGGTGTTGTAGCCAATGAACTCCACGCGCTCGGGGTTGTCCCGTACCGCATTCAAAATGCGGCCCAACGGCGTTTGCGTGAAGGCATACATGAGCGCCACACACACAAAGGTATAGATGGCAATCAGGTAGTACACCTGAATCTGCGGGCCGTAGGTGATGCCGAAAAAGGCCTCACCCGCCACCCGGTTGCCTGATACACCCGCCTCGCCCCCGAAAAACTCAGAGAACATCAGGGACATGGCGAACACCAACTCGGCCACACCCAGCGTGATCATGGCAAAGGGGGTGCCCGATTTGCGGGTGGTCACCCAGCCCAGCAAAATGGCAAAGCCCATGCCTGCCACGCCGCCCACGATGGGCAGCAGGCTGACCGGAATGTGCAGCTTGCCGCCGCTCACGGCATTGAGCGCGTGAATGGCCATGTAGGAGCCCAGGCCGGTGTAGACCGCATGGCCAAAGCTCAGCATGCCGCCTTGCCCCAACAAGATGTTGTAGGACAGGCAAGCAATGATGGCGATGCCCATCTGGGCCAACATGGTCACGGACAGGTTGCTGGTGAAGACCAGCGGCGCGGCCAGCAGGAGCAAAGCGAACAGGCTCCAGATGACCCAACGGCCCACGTTGTAAGGTTTGAATTTGTAGATGGCAGCCATGTCTTAACCCTCGCGTGTGCCCAAAAGACCCTTGGGCCGGAAGATCAGGATCAGGACCAAAAACAGGTAGGGCATGATGGGCGCGACCTGCGACAACGTGAGCTTGGCAAAGGAGTTTTCCTGCGTGGCAGCCGACAAGGCCCAACCCATGTCCTTGGCCAGCGTCAAGAAGGAATAGTCAATGGCCACGGCAAAGGTCTGGATCACGCCAATCAGGATGGACGCCAAAAAGGCGCCTGAAAGCGATCCCATGCCCCCCACCACCACCACCACGAAGATGACCGAGCCCACAGTGGCGGCCATGGCTGGCTCCGTCACAAAGGTGGAGCCGCCAATCACGCCCGCCAGCCCGGCCAGGCCCGTGCCAGCACCGAACACCAGCATGAACACACGTGGCACGTTGTGGCCCAGAGACTCCACCATTTCGGGGTGGGTCAGGGCTGCCTGAATGACCAAACCAATGCGAGTGCGGGTGAGCAAGAGCCACAAAGACACCAGCATGAGCAAAGCCACCAGCATCATGAAGCCGCGTGTGGCCGGAAACGGCGAGCAGACCACGCGGATGGCGGCATCGGCGGCACTGCACATCTCGGCAGGCGCTGCGCCCCAGACCACGCTCAGTCCGTTGACCGAGTGGTTGATCAGCGTGAAGGCTGAACTGCGCAAAATTTCGGGCGGTGGAAACTCCACAGCCGTGCGGCCCCACACCAACTGAACCAACTCCAACACCACATAAGACAGGCCAAACGTGACGAGCAATTCAGGCACATGGCCAAAGGGGTGGACTTTGCGCAGCGTCAGGCGCTCAAACAGGGCACCACATGCCCCGACCAAAAGGGGCGCAATGATCAGTGCAGGCCAAAAGCCAACCCACTGCGAGATGGTGTAGCCAAAATAAGCGCCCACCATGTAGAAGCTGGCGTGCGCAAAGTTGAGCACACCCATCATGCTGAAGATCAGCGTCAGCCCGGAGCTGAGCATGAACAGCAACAGCCCGTAACTGAGGCCGTTGAGCATGGAGATGATAAAAAACTCCATCACAAACTTTCCTGACCCTTGGGGTCTAAAGCATTACAGAAATTGGACTTGCAAAGGCAAATCCGGTCTCAATGGGGCACAAAAGCCCATAAAAAAGCCCGATGAACCCTGAGGTGATCGGGCCTTGGCCCATCCGCCAAACCCTGAGCCACCTGTGCGAGTGACTCAGAGCGTGGCAGCGGCAGGCGTTGCGCCTCAGCCAGGACGTTTCATCTGGCAGCTGGTGGGTGTGCTGGAGACATAAGAAGGGTATTCCTTCACGGGCGCCAGCGTCATGCCGGTGTTCTCAGGGCTGTAGGGAAACTTCTTGTCCGCTTTTTGCCAGACGGTCATGTACAGCGGTTGCTGCAACTGGTGGTCTGCTTTGCGGATTTCGACGTCGCCGTTGTGGGTCGAGAATTTCAAACCGGACAAAGCCGCCGCGACTTTCACCGGATCGGTGGACTTGGCTTTGGCCATGGCATCACCCAGCGCCTGGTAAATACGCACCACGGAGTGGGTGTAGAAGTCATCGTTGAACTTTTGCTTGAATTCAGCGGACCACTTGTCCATCTGACCGCCCATGTTGTAGTGGCCATAAGCGATCTGGTAGACGCGACCTGCACCGCCTTGTCCCAGCGCTGTCGGGGTGCCTGTGACACCGGTGTAATAGGTGTAGAACTTGCCGTTGTAGCCGCCTTC
>JBIKQY010000357.1:0-3294 GCA_044349465.1 Limnohabitans sp.
CTACGCGGCGATGTGAGGCGGCGACAAAAGGGCGACCAAGTCGCTGTAGGAGCCCACCCCTGTGGGCGATGGGCGGGACACACGCCCTGAAAACCATCGCCCACGGGGTGGGCTCCTACGAAATGCTTCATGACTTGGCCGTGTGTGCGCAATCGCCCACGGGGTGGGTTCGCACTTGAAGCGATCCATTTCCCCGTAGGAGCCCACCCCTGTGGGCGATGGGCGGGGCGCACGCCCTGAAAACCATCGCCCACGGGGTGGGTTCCTACAAAATGCTTCATGACTTGGCCGTGTGTGCGCAATCGCCCACGGGGTGGGCTCGCACTTGAAGAGATCCATTTCCCCGTAGGAGCCCACCCCTGTGGGCGATAGGCGTGGCATACGCCCTGAAATTGATATCACAACAAAGTAAGTGATATCATTCAAGCCAATTCAAGGAGACTTGACCATGTCATCCATCACCATCCGCAACTTACCCGAAGAAACCCACAGAGCCCTGCGACTGCGCGCCTCATTGGCGGGGCGCAGCACAGAGGCCGAAGTACGTGCCATTCTGGAGCAAGTCGCACGCCCAGCGGGGCGCGTCCAACTGGGATCGCTGCTGGCCGAAATTGGCCAACAAGCTGGTGGCTTTGACTTGAATCTCGAGCGCGACAAAACACCCGCTGAGCCCATGAGGTTTGAATGATCTTGCTCGACACCAACGTCATCTCTGAGCCACTGAAACTGGCAGCGGACGCAGGCGTTTTGGCGTGGATCGACGCACAATCCATTGACACCCTTTACCTGTCCGCCATCAGCCTGGCCGAATTGCGCTTTGGCATCGCGGCCCTGCCTGCGGGCAAACGCAAAGACACCCTGCACCACGGTTTGGAACAACGCATCCTGCCCTTGTTTGCAGAGCGAATCCTGCCTTTTGACGCCGCCGCATCGCAAACCTATGCCGACATCCTTTCGGCAGCACGCGCCCAAGGCAAAGCCATCTCGAATGCTGACGGCTACATCGCCGCCACCGCCAAGCGCCATGGCTTCATGGTGGCCACGCGCGACGCCAGCCCATTTGAAGCGGCGGGCCTCACCGTCATCAACCCCTGGACAGTTCAGCACTGACTGACAGCGGTGCACCCATGACCGGCCCCCTCCTCTTTTGCGGCGACCCGCACGGCCAATGGCAGCACATCATCGATGCCGCCCTGCAAACCGATGCCCGCGCCGTCATCTTGCTGGGCGACCTGGAGCCAGCACGCCCGCTGCACATCGAGCTGGCGGCCATCCGCGACCGCGTCTGGTACATCCACGGCAACCACGACACCGACCACGAGGGCAACTTTACCAATGTGTGGCACAGCGAACTGGCCGAGCGCAACATCCACGGCCGTGTGGTCACGCTGCCCTGCGGTACGCGCATTGGCGGGCTGGGCGGCGTGTTTCGCGGTGCGGTGTGGTACCCCAAAGACCGGCAAGCGCCCAAGTTTCGCAACCGCGAAGAACACGCCCGCATCACGCCGCGCCAAGACCGCTGGCAAGGCGGCGTGCACCTCAAGCACTGGTCCAGCATCTACCCCGAAGAAGTCGAACAACTGGCCGCGCTGCAAGCCGACATCCTCATCACCCACGAAGCCCCAAGCTACCACGAACACGGATTCCATGAGCTGGACGAACTGGCCCGCCGCATGGGCGTGCGCATGACGGTGCATGGCCACCAACACGACAACATTGACAGCAGCGCGCGCTGGGCTGAGCAGGGGTTTGAAAGTTATGGGGTGGGGCTGCGGGGGCTGATGGTGTTTGACTTGCCGCATCGGTGGACGCCGGGAGGGCCTTAGGGTGCAGCAGGCAAATGCCCAAAGACGAGCCTTCAGCGTGTGCGGCTGCAGGTGCCTGTTTTGGCCATATTGAGTTTGGCAATGGCCGCTTTGCCTCGCGCTTCCGAGACTCTTTCAAGATTAGCGCCCTCCACCAACAAACCGACTTTGGTGTATTGGCGAATGAAATACTTCTGACCCGGCTCGACCATCAGCTCCATCGCGTTGGGAGAGAACTCGGATTCGGTTTCAATCTTGTGCTTTTTACCGCCTTCAACTTCGGTGTAGAAAAAAACATCCGGGCCACTTTCACCCAGGCACTTGCCGTTGATCCAGATGTCTTTTTTGAGTATCTTGCCCATGAAGCTGTCACGGTAAATGTAGAGGCCCGCTGTGCCTTGACTTGGCGCGTTGAACTCTTTGGACTTTGACGATGAGTTTTGGGGCTCCATCTCGACAGTGGCACATCCGGAAACCACCAAAGAGGCAGCCAGCAGCAAAGCAGAAATTGTTTTCATGGTGAGGATTGAGTCGTGAGCAGCCTTGATGGCCTCTCACCTTAATGTTGATTTGGATCGCATATTTTAGAGTCTTGAGATTTATAAATACCTCATTTATTGTTTCCATTTGTTATCAGATCAAAACGATGCCTGGCTGACCAAGCCCGCTGCATGGGCGTGCGCACCACGGTGCACGGCCACCAACACGACAGCATCGACAGCAGCGCGCGCTGAGCGGCTCAAGGATTTGAAAGTTATGGGGTGGGGCTGCGGGGGGTGATGGCGTGGCGTTGAATGGGACACCACAACTGACCCAAAATACGAACAAATCAACGCTACAATTTTCCTCGCGCCGGATTTATTCCAGACCACTTGCCTGGGCGCATGACAAATTCATGGCTAAAGCGTCAAGCAGCGCCCTGATCCCGCACGCCGCCGACGTTCCAAATGTCTGCGGGTAAAGGAAGTCATCATGGGCAACGCCACCATCCAGCTGCAAGATCAAACCATCAAAATCCAGACCGTGCCCGGTTCGGGATTCATCAAGGTATTTCTGCCAGCCATCCAATACAGCTTCTACAACCCGGCCACGGGGCTTTTCAGCACAACAAGACCTGGCGAAGGATTTGAGCCGCTGCTGCGCGAGCCACAGCTTCAAGAACTGAAGCAAAAACTCAACGCGTACGACGCCGCCCGCCGCGAAGCCATCGCAGCGGCCAATCGGCTGGCCACGGGTCTGACAGCCACAGACACCGGCAAGCCCTGATACATCCATGCGGTGATACAACCCAGGCCATAACTTAGTGCTACACCCGTTCGGTCTTTTCTGCCAACCGAACTGCCCCTACCGGACTCATCGGACAGTGGGCACTTTGGCGGCCATGCCCGCCACACAGGTTAACCACACCCGAACACAGTCCACACAGGTACAGACGACCATTTCTCAACAGCAGTCATCAAGGGTTTTCCGCGTTTGAACCATGTTTGTG
>JBIKQY010000359.1:0-3283 GCA_044349465.1 Limnohabitans sp.
TGTGCAAGACCATCGCAGAAAGGACCTTCAACAACTACCTCAGTGCCAATCACAACAAAGCCATGGCGATTGGTTGGGGCAAAACGGGTTATGGCGTGCGCTGGGGTGTGGATGACCCCGGACTGGCCATGCTGTGGGCGCTGTACCACTGCAACCACGCCAAAAACAACCCCAAACTTTGCCGTCTGTTATCCGTCAACGAGCACGAAGTACTGCCCCTCTACGACGAGGCAAGCACCCAAGCCAAGGCTTTGTTGGGCCAGTTGCATGCACCTGCTCCCGAGCACATCCAGGCAGAACGAGATGAACCCGGCGCAAGAACGCCGACCCAATTGCGTCGGGGCCAGGCACTCACGGGCATGACCCCTAAAGCGCTGGAAGGCATCCAACGCTGGGATACCGCCACCTTGGCCCAGGCCCTTCGGCAATCCGAACGACCGGTGGTCATTGACGCTGCCAACTTTGGCCCGGTGATTCCAGGTTCACTCAATTTCATCAACAGCGGTCTGGCTTTCGAGGATGACAAGTTGGAGCAGCCCTACGCAGAGCGCTTTGACCAGATGCTGCGGGCAGCCGCCCCCGACCTGAACAAACCGGTGGTTTTTTACTGCAGCCACTCAGAAAGCTGGTTGTCCGTGAATGCAGCCATGCGTGCGCGCCAAATGGGCTACACCCAGGTCATCTGGTACCGAGGCGGTTTCACGGCATGGACTCAAGCGGGCTTGCCCACCGTGGGGCGGGTGCCTGTCGCTGTGTTGTATTGAGCCCTCCCTGGGTGACAGCCAACTCTTGCTTGTGCGCTTATGCTTCGGGGATGATGACAACTCTCCGAATCGGTGCTGGCGCCGGCTATGCTGGCGACCGCATCCCGCCCGCACTGGAGCTGGCAGAACAAGGCCAGCTGGACTATCTCGTCTTCGAGTGCCTGGCCGAGCGCACGATTGCCTTGGCGCAGCTTGAACGCTCCAAAGACCCGGCCGCAGGCTTTGACGCGATGCTGCAAGCCCGCATGCGGGCCGTGTTGCCCTCGTGCATCCGTCAAGGCACCCGCATCATCAGCAATATGGGTGCGGCCAACCCCCTACAGGCCGGGCACGCAGTGCTGGCCGTGGCGCGTGAATTGGGCTTGCCCCAAGTCAAGGTGGCGGTGGTGCTGGGCGACGATGTGCTGGCCACTTTGACGCAAACAGGCATGGCTTTGCCCGTGCTTGAATCCACGCAGACCCTTGGCGATCTGCAAGCGCAACTGATCTCGGCCAATGCCTATTTGGGGGCCGAAGCCTTGCTGCCCGCGCTGCAGACAGACGCCCAGGTCATCATCACCGGCCGCGTGGCCGACCCGGCCCTGTTTTTGGCTCCCTTGATGCACCACTTTGGCTGGACCGCCGACGACTGGACGCGGCTGGGCAAAGGTGTGCTGGTGGGGCATTTGCTTGAATGCGCCGGGCAAATCACCGGCGGCTACTTTGCCGACCCGGGCCACAAAGACGTGCCCGATCTGGCGCGCTTGGGCTTTCCGCTGGCCGAAGTCAGTGCCACTGGCGACGCCGTTATCACCAAAGTGGCGGGCTCGGGCGGCTGCGTCACGGTGGCGACCTGCACCGAGCAACTGCTCTACGAAATCGAAAACCCGGCGCGCTACCTGCAGCCCGATGTGGTGGCCGATTTTTCTCAAGTGGTTTTGACGCAGCTGGGACCCGACCGCGTGCAGGTCACGGGTGGCCAAGGCCATCCGTGCACCGACACGCTCAAGGTCACCCTGGGTTACCGCGACGGCTTCATCGGCGAAGGCCAAATCAGCTACGCCGGACCCGGTGCGCAGGCACGGGGCCAACTGGCGCTGGACGTGGTGCGCGAGCGCCTGGCCTTGGCTGGTTACGCCGCATTTGAGAGCCACTACGACCTGATCGGCGTGAACGCGATCTTCGGGTCAAGCGCCTCACCCGCTGGCAGGCAAGAACCCGCCGAAGTGCGCGCCCGCGTGGCCCTGCGCGTGCCCAGCTTGCAGCAGGCCCAACATGTGGCCCAAGAAGTCGAAGCGCTTTACACCAACGGCCCGGCCGGTGGCGGCGGCGCCACCCGCTCGGTGCGCGAAGTGATTGCTGCGGCCGCCGTGCTCATGCCCCGCGAATCTGTGCACACCAGCACCGTGCTGCTCAACGCCGAAGGAGACTGACATGCTGCTGCGCGACATCGCCCACACCCGCACCGGCGACAAAGGCAACCGGTCCACCTTGTCGGTGATTGCTTACGACAAAAAAAACTTTGCCTTGCTGGAACAACACCTGAGCGCCGAACGCGTGCAAGCCCACTTTGCAGGCACGGTGCACGGCCCGGTGGAACGCTACGCCCTGCCCCAGCTGGGCGCCCTGAACTTTGTCATGCACAACGCGCTGGGCGGTGGCGTGACCCGCTCGCTGGCCCTGGACGCCCACGGGAAATGCCTGAGTGCGCACCTGCTGTCATTTGTGATTGAATGATTTTTTTACCCACTGGAGAAACCATGAAACGTTTGCGCATCGCCTCTTTGTTGTCTGCCGCTCTGGGCCTCAGCCTGGTCGCCTCACAAGCTCTGGCACAGGCCTACCCCAACAAACCCATCAAAGCCATCGTGCCCTTTGCCGCAGGCAGCGCCACCGACCAAATTGGCCGCGCTTTTGCCCAAAAAATGTCTGAAGTGCTGGGCCAGCCCGTGGTGGTGGACAACCGCGCTGGCGTCAACGGCATGCTGGGTGCGGACGCGGTGGCCAAATCGGCCCCAGACGGCTACACCATCCTGATCGGCACCAACAGCACCAACGCGGCCCTGAAAAGCCTGATGAAAAAACTGCCTTATGACCAGGACACCGCCTTTGCGCCTGTGGCCTACATGGGCTCGGTGCCCCTGATCGTGGCCGTGAACAACGACGTGCCCGCCAAGAACCTGAAAGAGTTTGTGGACCTGGCCAAATCCAAGCCCATACAAATCACCTTTGCCAGCGCCAGCACCTCGCAACTGGTGTCCAGCGAAATGCTCTCCAGCATGGCGGGTATCCAGATGACCAACGTGCCTTACAAGAGCGGCCCTGCGGCCATGACCGACCTGATTGGCGGCCAGGTGAACATGTTCAGCGCCGACTTTGCCGTGATGCTGCCCCAAGTCAAGGCGGGCAAGATCCGTGGCCTGGCCGTCACCTCGACCCAGCGCTCCAAAGCCATTCCCGAGCTGCCCACCGTGAACGAAGCGCTGGGCCTGAAAGACTATGAGCTGATCGCCTACTTTGCAGTGTTTGCACCCTCAGGC
>JBIKQY010000358.1:0-3283 GCA_044349465.1 Limnohabitans sp.
TGCGGTGCTGCTCAGCGGCGGCAGCGCCTTTGGCCTGGACGCCGCCACGGGCGTGGTGCGCTGGCTCGATGAGCAGGGTATTGGCTTTGAAACCGGCTACGGCCGTGTGCCCATCGTGCCCGCTGCTGTGCTGTTTGACTTGCCCGTCGTGCGCGAGGGCGACAACCCGACAGCCCGCCCGAACGCTGAGGCCGGTTACGCCGCCTGCGAAGCGGCCACAGCAGCGACTCCCGCAGCAGGCAATGTGGGCGCAGGTGCAGGCGCATGCGTGGGCAAACTGTTTGGCTTAGACCGCTGCATGAAAGGCGGCATTGGCAACGCCAGCGTGCGCGTGGGCCCCTGGGTGGTGGGCGCCTTGGTCGCCTGCAACGCGGTGGGGGATGTGATCGACCCTGGGACAGGTCAAATATTGGCGGGTGCTCGCACGGCAGATGGCCAACAACTGCTCGACACCCAAAGCGCATTTCTGAAAGGCGAACGCGGCAACCGTCCCCTGCCCGGCACCAACACCACGATCGGTGTGGTGGCTACCAACGCCATGCTCACCAAAGCCCAAGCCAAGCGGCTGGCCATGAGCGCCCACGACGGCCTGGCCCGCAGCATTCGCCCAGCCCACACCACGCTGGACGGCGACACGCTGTTTGCCCTGGCCACTGGCACCGAAACCAGCACGCCCGACTTGATGCTGCTGACCGTGATGGCGGCAGAGGCCACGGCGCTGGCCACGGTGGATGCGATTTCAAAAGCATTAACGACCATCACCACGACAGGCTGTATTCCAGCAGCCAGTGCCTTCAATGAGGGACACAGTCCTTCGGTGTGACGTGCCCCTCAAAGCGCCTCATGAACCAAGTGGGGCAGCCGCTGTGCCTCCTCAATGAGTGCCCCCTCAAAGCATTCACTGCTCTACGGTGTGGCCAGAGGCCTTGATGGGTGCTTCCCAGCGCTTGTAATGGACGGATTGCGTTTCACCCAAGGCTTGAGGCCCTGCATAGTTGGGCGTGAGTCCAAAGCCGCGAATGCGGTTTTGGATTTCCGGTTGACTCAAAGCCTGCGCGACGGCATCGCTGATTTTTTGTGTCCGATCGGTCGACATGTTGGCCGGACCATACAGGCCGAAAAAGGCATCGGCTACCACATTGATGCCGACTTCTTTGAGCGTGGGCACATCAGGCAAGGCTGAGGATCGCGTCTCGCCGGTCACGGCCAGAATTTTGACCTTGCCCGACTTGTGGTGCTCAATCGTTTCGGAGGCGGTGTCCACCATCAGCGGTATCTGACCACCGATCAAATCCTGGGCTGCAGGGGCCCCGCCTTTGTAGGCCACATGCGTGATGGGCGTCGATGTGGCCTGAGCCAACAACTGGCCTGCAAAATGCGGCACAGTGCCTGCACCAGAGGTCGCGTAGTTGGCCTTGCCCGGATTGGCCTTCATCCAGGCCAGCACCGATTTGATGTCACCGGCAGGTGCGCCAGGCCCCGCTGTGACCGCAAAGTCAAATGTGGTCACTCTTGCCACAGGTGTGAAATCTTTCACCGGGTCATAACCGAGATTTTTATACAACCAAGGCAAGATGACCAAACCACCGCTGGGAGCCAAAATCAAGGTATTGCCATCGGGTGCAGCACGTTTGACTTCACCCAATGCGATACGGCCAGCTGCGCCGGGCCGGTTCTCCACAATCACATTTTGATCCAGCGATATGCGCAACCGTTCTGCCAACAGTCGCGCCACCACGTCAGCTGAACCACCGGGGGGAAATCCCACCAAAATTTTGACCGTGGATTTTTCCTGCGCGTAGGCTGTACCCCCCAGGGCCAACGAACCCAGCGCCGCGGCCAAGACCATCACATTGAACATTTTTCGTTTCATCATCAATCCTTCTGAGCTGAACATGGGCGACAAGGTAAAAAGATCAGTGTGTCAATAATTCAGATCCTTGGTATTAGGGTTTTCATCGTATTGGAAGCCGATCTCAACCTATTTTCTAGGAGCGCTCTGGTATGCCTGTCATTGATGTCCACACCCACATGTTCACGCCCAAATGGCTCGAGTTGCTCAAAAGCGAAGGTGGGATGTACAACATTCAGACCCGCCCGGATGGTCAGCAAGAAGTGTTCAGAGGCAACACGCCTGTCGTCATCCCTCAAAAGGGCCATTTTGATTACGACATGCGCATTCAGAAAATGAACGAGGCGGGCATTGACATCTCCATCGTCTCCTTGACTTGCCCAAATGTTTATTGGGGCAACGAAGAAATCAGTTGCCGTGCTGCGCGTGAATCCAATGACACCATGGCACAAGCGCAAACCACCTACCCGGATCGCATCCGCTGGTTCACCTCCTTGCCTTGGGAATATCCGCAAAGAGCCATCGAAGAGCTGCAGCGAACCTGTGACAACGGCGCATCGGGGGTGATGGTGTTGGCCAATATTTCCGGCAAAAGCCTGACCGATCCCCTGTTTGCGCCGATCTGGGCAGAAATCGACAAACGCGCATTGCCGGTCCTTGTTCACCCGACAGACCCACCGGGTGTGGACCTGATGGACATGACCAAGTTCGATCTGAGCTGGTCCGTTGGTTTCATGTTCGACACAACATTGGCCATCACCCGCATGATTTTCGAGGGATTTTTTGACCAATACCCTCACTTGAAAATCATCGCATCGCACGGCGGCGGGACCTTGCCTTATTTGATCGGCCGATTTGAAAAGGGCAACGAAGTTGAAATCCCTCAACGCCGTCAGATGAAGAAAAAACCGGCCGACTACCTGCGCCACATTTACTACGACTGCATCACCTACAACCCGGGTGCACTCCAATACCTCATTTCCGTCGCAGGTCCTGACCACGTGATGTTTGGCACCGACTGGCCACACCAAGTGCATGACATCAAAGGGGCCTTTGCCAACACGCAACAACTTCCGCAGGAGCAACGCGAAGCGATTCGCGGCGGTAACGCCCTGAAAGTGTTCAATATCCGCTGAATGCCTTCGACGACCCATGGGGCAAGAGTTCAGAAACTCAAGCCCTATGGGTTTGCCAACAGACACGTCAAAGCGCGTGAAGCGTCATGCCCAGCCGTTTGGCCTGACGTGTCTCATAAGCCAAAAATTCGTCCGTGATGTTGCTGCCGCGAACCCCGCCTCTGACTGAACCGGCCTTGATGTCACCAAAATACTCTTTCCACAGCGGTGGCAACCTCTGACCCTGGGGCAGACTCAGCCACAGGCGCAACAAATGCCGCTTGAGTGCTGGTTCCTCGTGGTCTTCAAAGTTGGT
>JBIKQY010000360.1:0-3277 GCA_044349465.1 Limnohabitans sp.
GGCTTCCAGTCGCATGCCCGGCGCATGGCGCTGCAGGGTTTGCATCAACTCAGGCAAAAAACGCGCTTCGCCAATGTCACTCAAATGCAAACGCAGCACACGCTTGGATCGCTGCGGTTCAAACACCTGCGAGGCGTTCAAGGCCTCTTCAATCGTGGCCAGCGCGATTTGTACCGCCTGCGCCAACCGGTCCGCGCGCGGCGTGGGCCGCACGCCCGAGCCGCTGCGCTCAAACAGGGCATCGCCCAAAATGGCCCGCAAACGCGCCAAACCCTGGCTGGCCGCCGGCTGCGACATGCCCAGTTGCTGAGCGGCCAGGCTCACGCTGCGCGTGCGCCAGACCGCGTCAAACAAACGCAAGAGGTTCAGGTCCAAGTCTTTGATATTCATTCAATGCATACCGATCATGGGTGATATTTTGCATCGATAGATCATCCGTGTGGGGGTAGTGCTTTAGTTTGGTCGGTGGCCCAACACCTCTTGGGCGTCTGTCACACGGGTAACCATTGTGCAAACCGTTGCGGCACATACTGGGATAAATCCCTTTGGAGTCGCCTCATGATCATTTTGAAAACCGACAAGATGACTGCCCACAAAGAAAAGCATGTGGGCTGGATCACCTTCAACAACCCGGCCCGGCACAACGCCGTGTCACTGGAGATGTGGCAGGGACTGGCGGACATTGCGAACGACTTTGCGCGCGATGACGACATCCGCGTGGTGGTGGTGCACGGGGCGGGCGGCAAGGCCTTTGTCTCGGGCGCTGACATTTCTGAGTTTGCTGAGCAACGCGACTCGGCCGAGGCCACCCAGCGCTACGACGCAGTCGCCCAACAAGGCATGCAGGCCCTGAAAAACCTCAAAAAACCCACCTTGGCCATGATTCAGGGCTATTGCATCGGCGGTGGCGTGGCCGTGGCGCTGAACTGCGACATCCGGATTGCGGCGGACCATTCGCGTTTTGCCGTGCCTGCCGCCAAACTGGGGCTGGGCTATGAGTTTGACGGTGTGCGCAAACTGGTCGATGTGGTGGGGCCTTCATTTGCACAAGAAATCTTTTTTACCGCACGGCAATTCACGGCACCCGAGGCCCTGGCCATGGGGCTGATCAACCGGATGGTGCCCCAAGAAGAGTTGCTCGCTTACGTGACGCACTATGCCGACACCATCGCGGCCAACGCCCCCCTGACCGTGGCCTCGATCAAAACCATTGTGGGTGAAATCGTCAAAGACGCTTCTTTGCGTAATTTGGCTTTGTGCGACCAATTGGTGGCCCAGTGCTTCAACAGCGCCGACTTCACCGAAGGTCGCACCGCCTTCATGGAAAAACGCAAAGCTGTGTTCACTGGCCGCTGAAACTTTATCGCCGATCCACGAAAGTCCTCCCATGAAACTCCCACTGTCTGGCCTTCGCGTCCTCGACTTGACCAATGTATTGGCTGGCCCTTATTGCGCCATGGTGTTGGGCGACATGGGGGCCGAGGTCATCAAACTCGAAAACGCCGACAAAGGCGATACATCGCGCCAATTTGAGCCCCAGGTCAACGGCGAGTCGTATTGTTTTGCAGTGCTCAACCGCAACAAACAAAGCATCGCCCTGAACCTGAAAGACCCGGCGGGCCTGAAGATCGCCCAGCAGTTGGCAGCAAAGGCGGACATCGTGCTGGAAAACTTCCGCCCCGGTGTGGTCAAGCGCATGGGGCTCGATTACGAGAGCATTCGCGCGCACAACCCGGGTGTGATTTACGCGTCCATGTCGGGCTTTGGCCAGACCGGGCCGTATGGCCAAAAAGGCGGGTTTGACATCATTGCCCAAGGCATGTCCGGCATCATGATGATGACGGGTGAACCCGGCGGGCGGCCAGCCAAAGTGGGCATTGCCATGAACGACATTGCCAGTGGGGTCACTGCTCTGTCGGGCATTTTGGGCGCGCTGATTGGCAAGCTGCGTTTTGGCGAAGGTCAGTACATCGAGACCTCGCTGCTGGAAGCAGGGCTGGCCTGGACCCCTTGGGAATTTGGGGCGTTTTTTGGCTCGGGCGAAATCCCCACCGCCACAGGCACAAGGCACAGACGCTCAGCACCCTACCAAGCCTATCGCACACAAGACGGCTACGTGACCGTGGGGGCGGGCACCCAAAAGATGTGGGTGGCATTTTGTGAAAATGTCATCGCCCAACCCGATTGGCTTGAACGCCCGGACTACCGCACACAGGCGCTGCGGGTCAAGAATGTGGATGCGCTTGAACGCGACATTGAATCGGTCACCACGCAACACACAACGGCCCACTGGGTGGCGCTGCTGGATGCAGTGGGCATTCCGGGCGGCCCTGTTTTTGGGTACGAACAAACCATGATAGACCCGCATGTCTTGGCCCGAAAAATGGTGCACGACATCGATCACCCCATCATTGGCCCGATGAAGACCTTGGGTTTGCCCATCAAATCCAGCGGTGCCTTGGGAAGCATCCGCATGCCTGCGCCTTGGTTGGGCCAACACTCGGCATCGGTGCTGGCCGCGCTTGGCTATTCAGCCCAAGACACCGAGGCTTTGTTCCAGCAAGGCGCGGTGTTTGATCAGTACCGCGACAAGGCACGACCCAGCGCCTGAAGTCCATGCGCTGGTCCCCAGCTGAGCTGGCGGCCTCAGCTGTCCATGGTGATTTTGGCGCGGCGAATCACTTCGCCCCACTTCACATGGTCCAGGCGCATTTGCTCGCTGATTTGGGCCAGAGGCATGCGTCCTATTTCTTCCACACCTGTCTTGCGCAAAGCCTGAATCACCTCGGGGTCATCCATCGTGGCGCGAAAGGCTGAGCGCAAGCGGTCCAGGGCTTCAGCGGGCACCCCTGCGTTGGTCACAAAACAGTTCCAGGGCTTTTCATCAAAGCCCTCAAACCCTTGCTCGGCAATGGTGGGGACATCGGGCATGGCGGACGAACGCTTGCCAGACGACACGGCCAAAGCACGCATGCGGCCTGTTTGGATGTGCGGCATGGCCGGCCCCAGGGTTGAAACGGCCAAGTCCACCTGACCGCCCAACAAATCAGCAATGTACTGAGCAGCCCCCTTGTAGGGCACATGGTTCATGGAAATGCCTGCTCGCTGCTTGAAAATCTCGGCAATCAGGTGATGCGGCGAACCCACCCCCGCACTGGCGCAATTGAGTTTGTTGGGGTTGGCTTTGGCAAAGGCAATCAGCTCTTGCAAATTGCGAACTGGCACAGAAGGGTGGGCCACCAGCACAAACGGCAATTCGCCCAAATGGACCAAAGGC
>JBIKQY010000361.1:0-3276 GCA_044349465.1 Limnohabitans sp.
GTCGGACAATTCTGGCGGGCGCACAAAGGGCACCTCTGCCCCATAGGCTCGGGCCACATCGGCAATTTCGGCGTCGTCAGTGCTCACGATGATGCGATCAAAACACCCACTTTGGATGGCGGCCTCGATGGACCAGGCGATCATGGGTTTGCCACCAAAGAGCTTGATGTTCTTGCGGGGTATGCGTTTGCTGCCCCCTCGAGCAGGAATGACCGCCAGTTTCATAAACCCATGGCCTCGTGCAAGCAGTTAGACACAAATTGAAGTTCCTCATCGGTCAAATTGACGTGCATGGGAATACTGATGGCCTCTCGGTAGTACTGCTCAGCTTGCGGAAAGTCGCCCTGCTTGAAGCCCATTTGTTGGTAAAAGGGCTGCGTGTGCACCGGGATGTAGTGCAGGTTGACCATGATGTCTTTGGCGCGCAACCTTTCAAACACTTGGCGGTGGGTAGCTTTGATGCTGTCCAGCTGTAGTCGCACCACATACAAGTGGTAAGCGCTGTGGCTGTCGGGGTGTTGCCAAGGCAGGGTGAGCGGCAGGTCGGCCAAAAGTTCTTTGTAGCGCCGGGCAATGTCATGGCGGCGCTTAACGTAGTCAACCAGACGCGTCATTTGACTGACACCCAGCGCGGCTTGCATGTCGGTCATGCGGTAGTTAAAGCCCAGCGCCACTTGTTGGTAATACCAAGGGCCTTGCATCGGCTCGGTCATCAGGGCTGGGTCGCGGGTGATGCCGTGGCTGCGCAGCAGGCCCAGCCGTGTGGCCAGTTCGCCGCTGTTGGTCAGGGCCATACCGCCCTCGCCCGTGGTGATGATCTTGACGGGGTGAAAACTGAAAACGGTGATGTCGCTGTAGCGGCCATTGCCAATCGGCTCACCTTTGTATCGGCCGCCAATGGCGTGCGAGGCGTCTTCGATGATGTTGAAGCCGTACTTTTGACCCAGCGCGTAGATGGCAGCCATGTCACAGGGTTGGCCTGTCAGGTGCACAGGTACCACGATCTTGGGCAGCTTGTTGGCTTTTTGGGCCTGAATGAGTTTTTCTTCAAGCTTTTTCGGGCACAGGTTGTAGGTGTGCGGGTCAATGTCAACAAAGTCCACTTGTGCGCCGCAATACAGGGCGCAATTGGCCGATGCCACAAAGGTGTTGGTTGTGGTCCAAAGCCAGTCGCCGGGGCCAAGTTCGAGAGCCAAGCAGGCAATATGAAGGGCCGCGGTGGCGTTGCTTACAGCCACGGCGTGTTTCGCACCGGTGTGACTCGCCACAGATTGCTCAAACTGCGCAATGGCAGGGCCCTGGGTCAGATTGACGGATTTCAGGACGGCCACAACGGCGTCGATGTCGTCTTGCGTGATGTCCTGACGGCCATAGTGGATCATGACTCAGATGCTTCCGATTTTGTCTTTGTTCAGATGGATCCAGTCCTGCAATTGCTTGTCGGACATCCATTCTGGGTTGTTGTCACTGGCATACACAAAACCCTCAGGCACTTTGACCCCGGTTTTGATGCGCTTGGGGCAATTGGCCCATCCGTTGATGGTGGGCAAAATTTTGAAGTGCTCAGGGTATTCGTAGGTGTAGTGCGCGTCTTCTGCGCTGATCATTTGCTCATGGAGTTTTTCGCCTGGGCGAATCCCCACAACATCTTGGCGAGCCTCAGGTGCCACCACGCGCGCCAGATCAGTCACTTTCATGGATGGAATTTTTTTGACGTAAATTTCACCGCCCACCATGTCTTCAAAGGCGT
The DNA here is from genome assembly GCA_044349465.1 of Limnohabitans sp. Classification (GTDB taxonomy): domain Bacteria; phylum Pseudomonadota; class Gammaproteobacteria; order Burkholderiales; family Burkholderiaceae_C; genus Limnohabitans_A. Next base: position 1,751 of record JBIKQY010000361.1, read on the forward strand.
GCCAGACCAGCTCGACGCCTTCTTCCAATGAAATCATGAAACGCGTCATGCGCTCGTCGGTGATTGGCAAGACCCCTTTGTCTTTGATGGACATGAAGAAAGGGATCACCGAACCACGAGAGCCCATGACGTTGCCATATCGGACCACTGAAAATCGTGTCGTTTTTCCGCCAGAGTACGAGTTACCTGCAACAAACAATTTGTCTGAGGCCAGTTTGGTAGCCCCATACAGGTTAATCGGGCTGCTGGCTTTGTCAGTCGACAGGGCCACCACCCTTTTAACGCCTTTGTCAATGCAGGCATCGATGAGGTTCATGGCCCCCATGATGTTGGTTTTGACACACTCAAAGGGGTTGTATTCGGCCGTTGGCACAATTTTGGTGGCAGCAGCATGCACAACATAGTCCACGCCGTCCAGGGCGCGATGCAAACGGTCTTTATCGCGCACGTCGCCTATGAAAAATCGAACCCGATCATCACCCTCGAACTTCTTGGCCATCTCCCATTGCTTCATCTCGTCGCGTGAAAAGACGATGATCTTTTTGGGGTTGTATTTTTCGAGCGTCATGGGCACAAAAGTGTTACCGAACGAGCCGGTACCACCAGTCACCAAAACAGTTTGATTTGCAAACATCGTTATCTCCTGATCCCCTGTTTAAGCAAAATATGGGCCAGATTTAAAGTCTAACTGTCGAATTATCGACTTCAAAAGCCCAGCATCCAGTTGACCTCGCAGCACGTTTTTGTCATTGCGAGCTGGTCATTTTCAGGAGCGGTCATGTTTGGCCGCAAGCGGCAAAAAATTGCAGTGTGACTTTTTTTAACCCAAAAGGTCTTGATCACAACAACACCAAACCGCGATGCCTTTACAAACACCCGGCATCACCCACTGGGCAGGCTGTCGCTGGCGGCCCAATAAGCCTCTTAAGCCAACCCCTGTTTATAAGATGGCAAACAGGCAAACAAATCAGACGGGAAGTCTGGCACAACTATTGCTTCAAGGCCTGTCAAACCAATTCGGCTGTGAACATTGCCGCTTTATTGACAACTTTTTTGGAGACATGTGAATGAGTCATTTCGTCAAAATCCTGTTCCCTGGCAGTCGATTGAGGGAATTTTCTCTCCATTTTGATATGTCTTTGATTCCCGGAATCTGTAAAGACGTGCCATTTTTTAAATGGATACAAAAAAGTGGCTTCAAAGCCCCAGCCTGATTCGCCAACGATCCAAATTTGAACCTCTCACCCACGAATTTAACGAAAGATTATTATGAGCGTTATCAACACCAACATTAAGTCTTTGGTCGCACAAAATGCAATGTCCAAAAACAACCGCGACGTTTCGACTGCGATGCAGCAGTTGTCCACGGGCAAGCGCATCAACAGCGCCAAAGACGACGCGGCGGGCCTGGCCATCTCGACCCGCATGGAAGCCCAGACTCGCGGCCTGAACATGGCCATTCGCAACGCCAACGACGGCATCTCTTTGATGCAAACGGGTGAAGGCGCCATGAACGAAGTCACCGA
>JBIKQY010000362.1:0-3268 GCA_044349465.1 Limnohabitans sp.
TGTCTGGCAGCGTCCGGGGCTTGACCTCAAAACCCGCAGCCTGATCACCGTGGCCATGCTCACGGCCCAAGGCAAGCAGCAAGAACTCAAGGCGCATGTTCGCGGTGCCCTGAACAATGGTGCCACACCAGAAGAAATCCGCGAACTCATGCTGCACGCCACCGTTTACTGTGGTTTTCCGGCAGCGATTGACGCGTTCCGCAGCGCCACAGAGGTCATCGAGCCCAAAACTTGAGGGTTTGAGTAACCTAGGCATCATGCTTGCATTGACGTTTGAGTGCTTTTCCATCATCTTCGAATGAGGAGATAAAGCATGGAATTTTCAGAACTCATCAAGGCCCGCAAAAGCGTTCGCGGTTACCAACAAAAACCCGTTCCTCGCGAGGTGATCGAAGAGATCCTCGCGGTGGCCAAATGGTCGCCCTCGTCGATGAACACGCAGCCTTGGCATGTGCATGTGGTCACAGGCGAGCCGCTCGAGCGCATCCGCCGGGGCAACACCGAAAACATGGTCAAGGGCGTGCCACCCAAGCGCGACTTTCCGATGAAAGAGGCTTACGAGGGCATCCACCGCAAGCGCCAGGTCGACATCGCGATTCAGTTGTTTGACGCCATGGGCATCGCCCGTGATGACAAAGAGCGCCGCACCGATTGGGTGATGCGCGGTTTCCGCCAGTTCGATGCGCCTGTGTCGCTGGTGTTGACCTACGACAAATACCTGGAGCCCGCCGCCATCAGCCAATTTGATTTGGGGGCCTTGTCGCACGCCATTGTGCTGGCCGCCTGGGAGCGTGGCCTGGGCACCGTGATCAACGGGCAGGGCATCATGCAGTCGGCTGTGGTGCGCGAGCACGCGGGCATTCCGGATGACCAGAACATCATGATCTGCATCGCTTTGGGCTACCCGGACGAAGACTTTGTGGCCAACACCGTCAAGTCGGTGCGCGAAGACGAAGCCAATTTTGTGCGTTACGTGGGTTTTTGAACCTGTCATGTATCAGGTCGCCACCTTGCGATGGCGGCCTTTTCTTTTCGTCCTTTAGAGTGAACACCCCATGAACTTGAGCAAAGAAGAGCTGGCTTTTCGCGACGAGGTGCGCCACACTGGCCAGTCGAGTGGGGTGGCTGCGGCTGGACGCCCCGGCAACACGACATTTTTGCCAGCGAGATGGCGGCGGCCGATGCCCCCAAGGTCTCGCCCTTGGGTTTGGTGATGGCCGCGCCCGTGCTGGTGGCCTTTGGCACGCAGGCCCAAAAAGAGCGCTGGCTGCCCGACTTGCGCAACGGCGTGAGCTACTGGTGCCAGGGTTACAGCGAGCCGGGTTCTGGCTCTGACCTGGCATCGTTGCAATGCCGCGCCCGCCGCGAGGGAAACGAATGGGTGATCAATGGCTCCAAAATTTGGACCACCCATGCCCACCGCGCCACCCACATGTTTTGCCTGGTGCGCACCGACAGCAGCGGCAAACCGCAGCAAGGCATCAGCTTCTTGATGTTCGAGCTGAACAACCCCGGCATCCAGATCCGGCCGATCACCAGCATCTCGGGCGACCACGAGTTCAACCAAGTCTTTTTTGACGAAGCCCGCGTGCCCGCTGACGCCCTGATCGGCGAAGAAAACCAGGGTTGGACCATCGCCAAATTTTTGTTGGAACACGAGCGGGGCGGATCGTCTGCACCGTTTTTGCGGGGCCGTCTGGCGCGACTGCACGAGTCCTTGCGCGAGGCGTTTGCATCAGGACACGCAGGCGCCGAGTATGAAGACATTGCCCTGACTCTGGCCAACGCGCAGTGCCGTATCGATGCCCTGCACGCCTGGGAGCAACAGGTGCTGACAGCGCGCATTGGCGGAGGCGCGCAGCCTTGCTGGCTGCCTGCGGCACCCTCCATGGGCAAGGTGCTGGCGACCGAGCTAAAGCAGCACCTGACCGAGCTGGGCCTGAGCATTGCAGGCCCTTACGGCGCCACCAGCCTGACGGTGGAAGAAGCCAGTGCCCACGCGCTGCCTGTGCCTGAGGAGTCGGTGTTCGCCACCCGTGCGTATTTGAACGACCGCGCCGCCTCGATTTACGGCGGCACCAACGAAGTCCAGCGCAACCTGATCGCCCGCCACCTTTTGGGTGCCGAGGTGGTGGAGCCAGTGGTGCCCACCGACGAAACGCAGACCATGTTGCTGGCCAGTTTGCAAGGCTGGCTGCAAGACAAGCTGCCGTTCGACAAACGCGCACAGATGATCGCAAGTCCAGAAGCGATGGCGCCGCTGTGGCAAGGCTTGAGCCATGAGCTGGGCCTCTTGGGCGCGGCACTGCCCGAACACTTGGGCGGCATGGGCGGCGGTTTGCCTGAGCAAATGCTGATCTGCCAGGCCTTGGGCGCGGCCTTGGTGGCCGAGCCCTACAGCAGTACTGCTGTGCTGGGCGCGAGCTTGCTGCAAGCGCTGGGCGACCCAGCAGCCGATGCTTTGCTACAAGGCCTGGCCGACGGCCAAGTGCGCTTGGCTGTGGCGGCGTTGGAACCTGCTGGGCGGACTGACTTGAACCGGGTGCAGACCCGCTTGCACAATTCGAACGGCCAACTGCACATCAGCGGGCGCAAAGCCCTGGTGCGCGGCGCAACCGGGGCCACGCATTGGCTGGTGATCGCGAAAGACGAAGCGGACCAGCTGCGCATCTGCCTGATCGACCCTGCAGCCAGCGGCGCGCAGCGGCGCGATGTGCGCTTGATCGACGGTGCCTGGGCGGCAGAGCTGGCCTTTGACCAAACGCCTGTGCAGGCCGTCTTGGGCCAGGGCGATGCGCTGGCCGCACTCATGCAGGCGTGGGACACGGCCACTTTGGCCGCTGGTGCCGAAGCTGTGGGCGTGATGCAGGCCTTGATGCGCGACACGCTCAACTACACCAGTCAGCGCAAACAGTTTGGCCAACCCCTGGCGGCCTTCCAAGCCTTGCAACACCGCATGGCCGACATGTACATGGCGCTGGTGCAAGCCGCGGCGGCGGTGGGCGCATGTGCCGATGTGCTGAGCGACAGCCCCGAGCGCCGCGCTGAGCGCGTGACATCGGCCCATGTGACGGTGCTGCATGCGGCCCGGCTGGTGGGGCAGGGCGCGGTGCAGTTGCACGGCGGCATGGGCATGACCGACGAGCTGGCCGTGGGCCATGGCTTCAAGCGGCTGACGGTGATCGAGCAGCAGTTTGGCGGGGTGGCGCAGCACTTGCGGCGGGTGGCGGGTTTGTCCCAACCCTGAGCCTCTGGGTGTTTACCCCCG
>JBIKQY010000363.1:0-3264 GCA_044349465.1 Limnohabitans sp.
ACAAATCCTGGCCGACATGGGCGCCACCGTCTACAAGATCGAAAAGCCCGGCGAAGGCGACGACACGCGGCGCATGGGGCCTTTTTTGCAAGACCCCGCCACCGGCCAGCCCAGCAACGACTCGGCACTGTACCTGGCCTACAACCGGGGCAAACACTCGGTCACGGTGGACATCGCCACCCCTGAAGGCGCGCAGCTGGTGCGCGATCTGGCGCTGCGCTGCGACGTTGTGGTGGAGAACTACAAGGTCGGGTCCCTGGCCAAATATGGCCTCGACGAAGCCAGCCTGCGAGGCTTGAAGCCCGAGCTGATTTACTGCTCGGTCACCGGCTTTGGGCAGACCGGCCCGTATGCACCCAAGCCCGCTTACGACTTCATCTTGCAAGGCCTGGCCGGGCCCATGAGCACCTGCGGCCTGCCCGACGATCAGCCCGGTGGCGGCCCCATGCGCACGGCCATCCCGATGACCGACATGGTGACTGGCTTGTACGCCACCATCGGCATTTTGGGCGCGCTCATGCACCGGCAAAAAACCGGCGAAGGCCAGGCCATCGACGCGGCCATGCTGGACGCCACCGTCGCCTTCAACGGCCACCTGGCCGTGGGCTACCTCATGAGCGGCAAGGCCCCACAGCGCGTGGGCAACACCAACCCGATCGCATCCCCCTCTGAAGTGTTTGATTGCGCCGACGGGCTGATCATCATCGCGGCGGGCAACAACGGCCAGTTCCAGCAACTGTGTGCCGTGCTGGGCGCACCCGATATGAGTGCCGACCCGCGCTTTGCCACCAACATGCAACGCATCGCCCACCGCAGCGAACTGCGGGACGCCTTGCAGGCCCTGGTGCGCGACCGGTCACGCGCGCAGTTGCTGCAGCAACTGAGCGACGCCACCGTCCCAGCCGGCCCGATCAACGACATGGCGCAGGTCTTTGCCGACCCACAAACCCAGCACCGCCAACTGGTGGTGGAACTGCCCCACAGCTCAGGCCAGACCGTGCGCGTGGTGCGCAGCCCTTTGAACTTCTCTGCTTCTCCCGTGACACACCGCGCGCCACCCAGGCTGGGCGAGCACAGTTTGCAGACGCTGCGTGAGGAGTTGGGCTTGACGGATGCGCAGGTGGCGGGGCTGGCGGCGCGGGGGGTGGTTTGAGGGGGGTGATTGCAAATGCAATAGGGCTGTGGATGCCAAGACCTTGATCGAGGTGACGCATGGTCATGAAAGCCTCAACGCCCTGTGCACACCTACTCTTTGCTCGTTTTTTCCACGTAGTTACGGATCAGGTATTCGTTGAACAAGGGTACGGTGAAGGCAATGTCGCCGTGAGATGGGCTGTAGATCATTCCCTTACTGATGATCTGCGCGCGTCGCGGACCGAGACTTTGATGGGTTTCTTGCAGTGCTTCTGCGACATCTGATGATCTATAAGGTCCCGCACCCAGTTTGGCCATCGCGATAACGTACTCTCGCTCTTTCGGCGTTAAACGGTCAAATCGTACCTTGAAGAAGCCTTCGTCCAGCCGTTTTGTCGCCTCCCCTGCTGCCTTTGATGCGTCCTCGAGATTGAGGCGCGGCCCCATACCTATGTTCCAGCACTGGTAGCCCCACTCTTGCAGGAAGTATGGATAGCCTTTGGTCTTCACGAGGATCTCTTTGATGGCGTCGTCATCAATCTTCTCACCTTCACCCTCGATAGGCTGCCTGATGGCGGTCTCAGCATCCTTCTCCTCCAGCGCACCAACTGCAGGGTAGTGAAAGAGCCGTTCAGCATAGGATTTGGCATCACCCGAAAGCGCTGCAACCTGTGGCAGCCCCGCACCGAAGAACAAAACAGGCAAGTCTTTCTGATTCACCTTATGGAGAGCAACGATCAGAGCTGCCAGATCTTTAGAGCGCAGGTACTGTACTTCGTCAATGAGAAGCGTCCAGGCCTTACCTGCAGCCTTTGCTGCCTCGCCCACGCGAACAAACAATTCAGGCAAATCCGCCTCCATATCGCCACTGTCTGCGATGCCAACTTCCGGATCAACCGAAATGGAAGCATCGCCGTAAGAAAGCTTGAACGCAGAGGCGAAAGAGCGAAGTGCGCGAAGAGCCTGATGGGCCTTAGCCTTCGCGCTCTCAGAAGTCGAGAGTTTGCGCAAGACTTGATTGATTTTGGGCACAAGCAACTCACTGAGTGCCTTTCCCTCTGGCGCTTCGATCGAAGATGTCACATGTCCTGCGGTTTCGGCCAGCTCTTCGATTTTGTTCAGCAGCACAGTCTTTCCCACGCCACGCAAACCAAGCAGCATTTGTGAGCGACTGGGCTTGCCGAGCAACGCCCTTTGAATGGCGATCTGCGCTTCCTGAAGGATGGTTTCCCGTCCGGCAAGCTCTGGTGGCCGACTCCCAGCGCCCGGCGCAAATGGGTTTCTTACGGCATCCATGGCATCTCCTTTTGATTTAACTCTATGAATTGATAAGTAAGTATATCTAATATTGGATATACATTATTAGAAAACGATAGAGAAAGGGGCTGCGCGTCGATTTGTTGGCTACAGCCTTCTTTCAGTAGGCCGCAGCGCAGGCTTTGAATTGACTGTTCTTTTGAGTTGTCACACTTGATTTGTCTTGCTTTTCTTAATATTTAAATCAAAATACAGTTTAAATTCAATTTATTTTGACGTAAATATCAAGTGCAAACCCTCCAAGAACTCGGTGAAGCCGTGGCCGCACGGCGCAAACAGCTGGGCCTCAAGCAAGGTAATGTGGCGGCCATGGCGGGCGTGACGGCGGAATCGCTGTCGCGTTTTGAGCGTGGGCGCTCTGCCGAATTTGGCACACGCAAGCTGCTGGCGGTGCTGGCTGTGTTGGGAGCCGAGCTGGATGTGATGGACCAAGGCCAGGCTGGCAACCTGGACGAGCTGCGGCGTGAACGGGCGCAGACATTGCCCAACCAGACAGGGGCAACGTGATGCCACTATCGGTGTACGTGCTGGGCCGCGAAGTGGCCACGCTGGAGCCTTCGGGCGACTTCAAAAGCGTGCTGAGCTACCACCCCGGTGTGGCCACAGACGACTTCGTGTCGCTCACCATGCCGGTGCGCACCGAGAGCTATGTCTGGGACGACCAGCTGCCGCCCGTGCTGCAAATGAACCTGCCTGAAGGCTATTTGTTGCAAGTGCTGCAAGAGCAGTTTGGCCCGCACATCGGTGCCAGCCCGGCGGCCCTGCTGTCGGTGATTGGCCGCAACATGGTCGGCCGCCTGCAAGTGGCTTCAC
>JBIKQY010000364.1:0-3245 GCA_044349465.1 Limnohabitans sp.
CGTGGCGTGAAAATGCCCAGCTTCTTTGGTTACATGCTCTGGTCGGGCGGCATTTTGGTGCCCCTGTTCGTCATCATGAGTTTCATCTGGTTCAAGTGATGTCCAAACCTTCTATTTTGGTGGCCCGTGCCATCTTCCCCGAGGTCCTGCAGTCTTTGGCGCAGGTGTTTGAAGTCGAGAGTAACCAGGCCGACGAGGTCTGGTCCGCCGCAGAACTGACCCGCCGCATGCAAGGCAAAGTGGGCGCTTTGACCACCGGCAGTGAGCGCATCGACGCGGCGCTGCTGCAAGCCAACCCGCAGTTGCGCATCGTGGCCAACATGGCCGTGGGTTACAACAACTTTGACGTGCCCGCGATGACCGCTGCGGGCGTGCAAGCCAGCAACACGCCTGACGTGCTGACCGAGACCACGGCCGATTTTGGCTTTGCCCTGCTCATGGCCACGGCCCGCCGTGTGACCGAGAGCGAGCACTATTTGCGTGCCGGTTTGTGGAAGAAGTGGAGCTACGACATGTTTGCCGGGGCCGAAGTGCATGGCTCGACCCTCGGCATCATCGGTATGGGCCGCATCGGCCAGGGCATTGCCCGCCGCGCGGCGCATGGCTTTGGCATGAACGTGATTTATCACAACCGCAGCCGCCTGAGCGCTGAGCTGGAAGCCGAGTGCAAGGCCACTTATGTGGGCAAGCAAGAATTGCTGCAGACGGCTGACCATGTTGTGCTGGTTGTGCCTTACAGCGCCGAGTCGCACCACACCATTGGCGCGGCCGAGTTGGCGCAGATGAAGCCCACGGCCACGCTGGTCAACATCGCACGCGGCGGCATTGTGGACGACGCGGCCTTGGCCAAAGCCCTGGCCGCGCGCCAAATTGCTGCAGCGGGCATCGATGTGTTCGAGGGCGAGCCCTCGGTGCACCCGGACTTGCTCAAGGTGCCCAACGTGGTGCTGACCCCGCACATCGCCAGCGCGACCATGAAGACCCGCAAGGCCATGGCCCAGCTGGCGGCGGACAACCTGGTGGCTTACCTGACCCGGGGTCAGGCGCTGACGCCGCTGAACACCTTACCCGGCGCTGCTGCATGAGTGAATGGGTCCTGCTGGCCCTGGGCGGCCTGAACTTGTTGCTGCTCGTTGTGCTGCTGCTGCGAGGCGGTGCATCGCCGCAAGAGCAAGCGCAGCAAACCGCTGCGCTGTTGGCCGAGGAAACTTCAGAGCGCTTGGCCGAACAAAACGCTTGGCAGCAACAGCAGTTTGGCCATTTGCAGACCCAGACCGAGCGCCTTGAGCGCGAATTGCGCGCCGAGATCAGCCAGTCGGGCGTGCAAGGCCGCCAAGAGGCCATGCAAACGCTCACGCTGTTCCAGCAGTCGCTGTTGCAGCAAAGCGCCGAAGCCACGCGCACCCAAAACCAGCAAATCGACGCCTTGGCCCAGCAGTTGGCTTTGCTGCAAAAAAGCCTGACCGACAGCCTGGCCCAACAAGTGAATGCTTTGTCTGAGGCGAATGCCCGCCGCCTGACCGAGATGCGCGGCACCATGGAAACCCAGCTGGCCCAACTGCAGCAAAGCAACGCCGCCAAGCTCGACGAAATGCGCCAGACCGTGGATGAAAAACTCCAGGCCACGCTGCAAGCCCGCCTTGGCGAGAGCTTCAAGCAAGTGGCCGACCGGTTGGAGCAGGTGCACAAAGGCCTGGGCGAAATGCACACCTTGGCGCAGGGCGTGGGCGACCTCAAGCACTTGCTCACCAACGTCAAGACACGCGGCATGTTTGGCGAGGCGCAGCTGGCCTCATTGCTGGAACAAGTGCTCACGCCCGAGCAATACGCCGTGCAAGTGGCCACGCGCCCCGGCGACAAAAACCGCGTGGACTTTGCGATCCGCTTGCCGGGCCGGTCTGACAGTGGCCAGCCGGTTTGGCTGCCCATTGATGCCAAGTTTCCCAACGAAGACTACGAGCGCCTGCTCGAGGCGCAAGGCCGGGCCGACCCGCTTCAAGCCGAGCTGTGCGCCAAAGCGCTGGAAAACCGCATCAAACTCGAAGCCAAATCCATCGCCGAAAAGTACCTGGAGCCGCCGCACACCACCGACTTTGCGGTGATGTTCTTGCCCACCGAAGGCCTTTACGCCGAAGTGTTGCGTCGCCCCGGTTTGATGGAAACCCTGCAGCGCGACCACCGCGTCACGCTGGCGGGCCCGACCAATTTGATGGCCATGCTCAACGCCCTGCAAATGGGTTTCAGAACCCTGGCCCTGGAAAAGCGCTCCAGCGAAGTCTGGCAGGTGCTGGGCGCGGTGAAGACCGAGTTTGGCAAGTTTGGCGACGTGCTGGACAAGGTGCGCAACCAGACCCAAACCGTGCTCAACACGCTCGACCAGGCCCAAACCCGCAGCAACGTGATGAACCGGGCCTTGAGGCAGGTCGATGCGCTGCCCGAGTCTCAGGCGCAAGCCCTTTTGCCAGGCACGGCTGAAGGGCCGCAAGAAGGTGCGCAGTGAACCCTGATCTGGCCCGTCTGATCGCAGGCCAGATGTTCTTGCATGCCTGCATGGCCGGCGCGCGAATGGCCACCCCTTTGCTGGCCTTGCAGCAAGGTTTTAGCGCCGTGGCTGTGGGGGCCTTGTTGGCTTTATTTGCCTTGGCCCCCATGTTTTTGGCCTTGCCCGCTGGCCGCTACAGCGACCGCAAGGGCTTGCAAAAAATCATGCGTATCAGCGTGGCGTTGGCCGCATCGGGTGTGGTGTTGTCGGCGGTGTGGCCGATTTTTCCGGTGATGTGTGTCAGCGCACTGGCCGCAGGCGGGGCTACGGGCATGGCCGTGATCGCTTTGCAGCGCCATGTGGGTCGCATGGCCAAAAACCCGGCCGAGCTCAAAGTGGCCTTCAGTTGGTTGTCTTTGGGCCCAGCTGTGTCGAACTTTGTGGGCCCGGTGTTGGCGGGCTTGTTGATCGATTTTTCAGGACCCGAAGCTGGGCATGTTTCGGGCTACCAGTGGGCCTTTTTGTTGATGGCGGTTTTTCCGCTTTTTACTTGGTTTTGGGTGCGCAAAGTGCCCGAGCTGGCCTTGTCGCCGGATCTGCCCAACGCCCAACCCCGGCGCGCCTTGGATTTGCTGGCTGAGCCCATGATGCGGCGTTTGTTGGCCGTCAACTGGGTGCTGTCTTCGTGCTGGGATGTGCACACCTTTGTGGTGCCGGTGCTGGGCCACGAGCGCGGCTACAGCGCCTCGGTGGTGGGGTCTAT
>JBIKQY010000050.1:0-11074 GCA_044349465.1 Limnohabitans sp.
GACAACTTTCCGCTGATGGCCGTGCCCTTTTTCATGCTGGCCGGTGAGCTGATGAACGCGGGCGGCATGAGCCGACGCATCGTCAACTCGGCCATGGTCTGGGTGGGTCACTTCCGGGGTGGCTTGGGCTATGTGGCGGTGTTTGCTGCCATCGTCATGGCCAGCTTGTCGGGTTCGGCCGTGGCCGACACGGCCGCTTTGGCCGCCGTCTTGCTGCCCATGATGCGCAAAGCCGGTTACCGGATGGACCGCTCGGCTGGACTGATCGCAGCGGGTGGCATCATCGCGCCCGTGATCCCCCCGTCGATTGGCTTCATTTTGTTTGGCGTGATTGGCGGCGTGTCGATCTCCAAGCTCTTCATGGCGGGCATTTTTCCGGGGCTCATGATGGGTTTTGCCCTGATCGTGACCTGGTGGATCGTGGCCCGCAAGGACAAGGTCGAGGTGGCCGAGAAAGTGCCGTTCAAAGAACGCATCTCGGTGACCATCAACGCATTTTGGTCTTACCTGCTGGCCATCACCATCATTGGCGGCATGAAGATGGGCGTCTTCACACCCACAGAAGCAGCCGTGGTGGCGGTGGTGTATTCCTTGTTCGTGGGTCTGTTCATCTACCGCGAAATCAAGATCAAGGATCTGTACGGCATCATTTTGGCGGCCGCAAAAACCTCTTCAGTCGTGATGTTCCTGGTGGCGGCCGCACTGGTGTCGGCCTGGTTGATCACGGTGGCCAATATCCCGGCGCAGATCGTCGAAATTTTGCGTCCCTTCATCGACAACAAAACACTGCTGATGGTCATGCTGATGCTGCTGGTGATGATTGTGGGCACGGCGCTGGACTTTGCGCCCACGGTGCTGATCCTCACGCCCGTGCTGATGCCCCTGGTGCGCGAAGCGGGCATTGATCCGGTCTACTTTGGCGTGCTGTTCATCATGAACAACGCCATCGGTCTGCTCACACCGCCGGTCGGTACGGTGCTGAACGTGGTCTGCGGCGTAGGCCGCATTCCGATGCATGACGTCATCCGTGGTGTCATGCCTTTCTTGATATCCCAGGTGGTGGTGATGGGTTCGCTCATTGCCTTTCCAAGCTTGGTGATGGTTCCTCTTAAATGGTTATTGATGCGATGAATGTTCTGGACTCTTTTCAACTCTCGGGCCGCCGCGCCCTGATCACGGGCTCTTCTGCAGGCATTGGCCTGGCGCTGGCCGAAGCCCTGGCGCAGGCCGGGGCCCATGTCATCCTGAACGGCCGCACGGCCAGCAAGGTCGAGGCCGCTGCGCAAAATTTGAAGGCACAAAATTTGTCGGTCAGCACCTCGGTGTTTGACGTGACCGATGCCGACAGCGTGCGCACAGCAGTGGACCAAATCGAGGCCGAAGGCCCGATTGACATCCTGATCAACAACGCGGGCATGCAGATTCGCGGTCCCTTACATGAGTACCAGGACGCTGACTGGCACACCATCATGAAAACCAACCTGGACAGCGTGTACTTCGTGGGCCAGGCGGTGGCCAAAAAGATGATCCCGCGTGGACGCGGCAAGATCATCAACATCTGCTCGGTACAAAGCGAGCTGGGCCGTCCCGGCATTGCGCCCTACACCGCCACTAAGGGCGCGGTGAAAATGCTGACCAAAGGCATGGCGATTGACTGGGGCCAGTTTGGCATCAACGTCAACGGCATTGGCCCGGGTTACTTCAAAACCGAACTCAATCAAAAGCTGGTCGATGACCCCACGTTCAGCAGCTGGCTGGTGGGCCGCACACCCAGCCGCCGCTGGGGCGATGTCGAGGACCTGGGCGGCGCGGCCGTCTTTTTGGCCTCGGACGCCTCGCGTTTTGTGAACGGCCATATCCTTTACGTTGACGGCGGCGTGACCGCCACCCTTTGAATCTTTTGCGAGGAACCTCCCATGAAATCCGTTGTCTGCCACTCGGCCAAAGACCTGCGCATTGAAAACACCGAACTGCCCGCTTTGGGCGAACACCAACTGCGCGTGAATGTGGCCTTTGGCGGCATTTGCGGCTCGGACCTGCATTACTACCAACACGGGGGTTTTGGCACCGTGCGCATCAAGCAACCCATTGCGCTGGGGCACGAGGTCTCGGGCGTGGTGGAGGGTTTGGGCTCGGGCGTTCAGGGAACAGTCAAAGGCCAGCGCATCGCCATCTCGCCTTCGCGCCCTTGCGGCCACTGCCGCTTTTGCCAAGCAGGCCAGCACAACCATTGCCTGAACATGCGTTTTTACGGCAGCGCCATGCCCTTCCCCCACATTCAGGGCGCGTTTTCAGAGCAAATCATCATCGAGGGCTACCAAGCCCACCCGATTGCCGACCACCTGAGCCTGTCTGAAGCCGCACTGGCCGAACCTTTGTCGGTGGGCCTGCACGCCATCCAGCGCGCAGGCAGCGTGCTGGGCAAGCAAGTGCTGGTCACAGGTTGCGGCCCGATTGGCTCACTGCTCATTGGCGCTTTGCGCCGTGCCGGTGCAGCCCGCATCGTGGCGGCCGACATCGCTGACTTGCCGCTGAAGTGCGCCAAGGAAATGGGCGCGGACGAGACCATCAACCTCAAGACCGATGCCGCAGCCTTGGACAAATACAAAGTGGACAAAGGCCAGTTTGACGCCGTGTTCGAAGCCTCGGGCAGCGAAGCCGCATTGCGCGTGGGCCTGGACACCATCGTCCCGCGTGGCGTGCTGATCACCGTGGGCATGGGCGGCGACATCAGCCTGCCCATGACGCAACTGGTGGCCAAAGAAGTGGACCTGCGCGGCACTTTCCGCTTCCATGCCGAATTTGCCACGGCCGTGCGCTTTTTGAACGAAGGCCTGGTCAACGGCAAACCGGTGATCACCGGCATCTTGCCGGTGGAGCGCGCCATCGAAGCCTTTGACTTGGCGGCTGACAAAAGCCAGTCACTCAAAGTACAGATTTCTTTTCAAAACGCCTGAAAATCTGGCTGTTTACAGACCTCTCTAGAAAGTTCTCACCATGTCCAAAATTGCCCTCGTCACCGGTGCCAGCTCCGGCATCGGCAAAGCCTGCGCCCTGGCCTTGCTCAAAGAAGGCTGGCAAGTTGTTTTGGTTGGGCGGCGCGCCGATGCCTTGGCCGCTGCAGTGGCCGAAGCCGGCCCCAACGCTGGCCACGCCCACGCCATCCCGACCGACCTGTCCAAAGAGCCCGAAGTCAAAGCGCTGTTCGACCAAATTCGCTCGCGCTTTGGCCGCCTCGATCTGGTGTTCAACAACGCGGGCATTTCCCTGCCCTACACCTTGCCAGGCGACCTGTCGGGCGACGAATGGCGCAGGGCTGTAGACATCAACCTGAACGGCGCGTTCTACACCTTGTCGCATGCCTTCAAGCTGATGCAAGAGCAAAGCCCACAAGGCGGCCGCATCGTCAACAACGGCTCGATCTCGGCGCATGTGCCGCGCCCCGGCTCAATTGCCTACACCGCCACCAAACACGCCATCTCGGGCCTGACCCGCGCAGCTTCATTGGATGGCCGCCCTTACAGCATCGCCGTGGGCCAGATCGACATCGGCAACGTGGCCTCTGACATGACGCTCAAGATGGCGCAAGGCGTGCACCAGGCCGACCTGACCATCAAAGCCGAGCCGCGCATGGACATGTCCGCCGTGGTGGAGACATTCCTGACCATGGCTCGCCTGCCCCTGTCGGCCAATATCTTGTTCACCACCGTGATGGCGACCAACATGCCGTTTGTCGGTCGCGGTTGATGGATGTGTCCCAAAGGGCGTGTTCCACGCCCATCGTTCACAGGGTGGGCTCCTACAAAAGATCGGCATGACTCTTTAGGAGCCCACCCCTGTGGGCGATGGCTTGTTCAGCAGAAAAGCCCAAACAGGTAAGTTCCTACAAAAACTGCGTTGCTCTGTAGGATCCCACCCCTGTGGGCGATGGCTTGTTCAGCACAAAAGCCCAAACAGGTAAGTTTCTACAAAAAACCGCATTGCTCTGTAGGAGCCCACCCCTGTGGGCGAGGGCTTGTTCAGCGCAAAAGCCCAAACAGGTAAGTACCTACAAAAAACCGCATTGCTCTGTAGGAGCCCACCCCTGTGGGCGAGGTCTTGTTCGGCGCAAACGCTGAAACAGCAAACCACCCACAATCACCTGCTCTCCCGCACCACCGCATCAGCCCGCTTGTGCAAATCGGGCAGCAACTCCAGCCCCAAACCCGGCTTGTCGTTCAGGCTGATCATGCCGTTCTTCACCTGCGGCAACTCGGTCACCAACTCTTTATACCAACCGCTGTAAAAAGCGCGCACGCTTTCCTGAATCAGCGCATTGGGCGCGTGCAGCGACAAGTGGGTGGACGCGGCCCACACCACCGGTCCGGTACAGTCGTGCGGGGCCACGGGCAGCTGCCAAGCGTCGGCCATGGCCGCGATCTTGCGCGCCTCAGTCAGGCCACCGCACCAGCTCAAATCGAGCATGGCCACGCCTGCTACACCGGTTTGCAAATAGTCCTTGAAACCCCATTTGTAGCTCAGCGTTTCGCTGGCACAAATCAATGCCTTGCAGTCCACCGCGTACTGCTTGAGCAAATCGAGGCTGTCCATGCGGATGGCGTCTTCGTGCCAGAAGGTGTCGAACTCCTGCAAGGCGCGTGAGATCTTTTGCGCCATGGGCAAACGCCACAGGCTGTGAAACTCCACCATGATGTCCATCTTGTCGCCCACCGCGTTCCTGATTTTGCGAAACGGCTCCAGCGCCGTGTTCAGGTCTTGCGGGCTGATGTACTGGCCGTGTGACTTTTCTGCTGCCACATCAAAGGGCCAGATCTTCATGCCGGTGATGCCTTCGCTCAGCAAAGACTCTGCCACCTCATCGGCGCGGTGCAAAAAGCCTTGCAGGTCTTCATAAGGCCCCGCATTGTTGCCCAGCCCCCAGTTGCTGCTGGTCTGGTTCACGTTGCTGCGGATGTACTGGTAACCCGCGCAGGTGTTGTACACACGAATTTCGTCGCGACTTTTGCCGCCCAAAGCGGTGTAAACCGGCATGGCTGCCGCCTTGCCAAAAATGTCCCACAGCGCGATGTCCACCGCCGAGTTGCCGCGTGTCTCGACCCCGGACCCGCGCCAGCCCAAGTAGCCCGTGATGTCACGCTGGCGCGACTCGATGGCCAATGGGTCTTGCCCCACCAACTTAGGGGCCACCCATTCGTGCAAATAAGCCTCGACCGCTTGCGCGCCCATAAAGGTTTCACCCAGACCCACCAAGCCTTCGTCGGTGTGCAGGCGCACCCAGATGATGTTGGGAAATTCACCCAGGCGGATGGTTTCGAGTTGCGTGATTTTCATGGGGGCACTCTTTTCGGTCGTTAAAAAAGCCCCACAGCGGTCGGCTGTGGAGCTTGTGGGTTCAGCAAAAAGGCTGAGCGCAGGGAATCAACCGCCGCGTGACTTCTTCAACTCGTCTTGCACGACCTTGATGGCTTCGGCACCGATCGAGTCCTTGTGCTTGTCGTACACCGACGCGACCCTGGCACGGATGCGGTTTTGCTCGGCTGCGCTCACTTCGTTGACCTGCATGCCCTTGGTCTTGAGGCTGGCCAGGGATCTTTCGTTCAAAGCGCGGTTGGCAGCGCGTTGCACTTTCTGGCCTTCCATGGCGGCTTCACGCAGCACGGCTTGCTCTTGCGGGTTGAGTTGGTCCCACAGTTTCTTGCTGTAGAGCACCAGGAAAGGCGTGTAAGCGTGGCGCGTCACGCTCAGGAACTTTTGCACTTCATTGAACTTGGAGGTTTCAATGGTCACAAAGGGGTTTTCCTGACCGTCAATGGTCTTGGTTTCCAAAGCCGTAAACACCTCGCCAAAGGCCATGGGCACAGCGTTGGTGCCCAGCGTCTTGAAAGTGTCCAGGAAGATGTTGTTTTGCATCACGCGCACTTTGACGCCATCAAAGTCTTCCAGCTTGGTCACGGGGCGCTTGCTGTTGGTCAGGTTGCGAAACCCGTTTTCCCAATACGCCAGGTTCACCAAGCCTGCGGCTTCGAGCTTGGCATTGAAGTACCTGCCGGCTGCACCATCCAGCACGGCATCGGCTTCTTTTTCATTGGCAAACAAGAAAGGCAAATCAAACACGCCCAACTCTTTGATGATGCCCACCAGCGGCGAGCTGGAGGTGCAGACCATCTCTTGGGTGCCTGCACGCAGGGCTTGGGTGGCTGGCAAGTCGCCGCCCGCAGCGCCGCCCCAGAAGGCGGTGATCTTCATCTTGCCGCCGGTCTTGGCGGCCAAGACTTCTTGCATTTTCTTGACGCCCACGCCCACTGGGTGGTCTTCGTTCACGCCGTTGGTGAACTTGATGTTGCGATCGGCAAACTGCGCCATCGCGCTCGATGCCACCAGGAATGTGCCCGCGATCAGGGCCACCAGATTTCTGCGTTTCAACATGACTGTCTCCTTTATAAAAAAACACACAGGGTTAAGAAATCATCTCAGCATCCACTTCATCGGCTCGATGACGATGGCGGGGAAAGCAACCAACAAGGCCAGCACACCCAACTGCGCCCACAAGAAAGGCAAGACCCCCCTGAATGCGGTGTCCATGTTGATCTTGGCGACACCACACACCACGTTGAGCACAGTGCCCACAGGTGGGGTGATCAAGCCGATGGCGTTGTTCATGATGAACAAGACGCCAAAATAAACCGGGTCAATGCCCGCCTTGAGAACCAGTGGCATCAGCACAGGCGTGAGGATCAGCACCGTGGGCGTGAAGTCGAGCGCCGTGCCCACCACAATGACCAAGAGCATCAACACCACCATGAGCAATGTTTTGTTGTGCATCAGCGGCTCCATCATGCGGGCCACTTCGGCCGGGATGTTGGCCACGGTGATGAGCCAAGCGCTGACCATGGCCGCAGCCACCAAAAACATGATGACCGAGGTGGTCTTGCCGGCAGTCAAGATCAAGCCGTAAAGCTTGGACCATTGCAGTTCGCGGTAAATGAACGCGCCCACCACAAAGCTGTAAACAGCAGCCACCACAGCGGCTTCGGTGGGTGTGAACACGCCAAACTTCATGCCGCCGATGATGAACACCGGCAAGCCCAGCGCCAAAATGCCTTCTCGCGTGGCCTTCAGTTTGTCAGACAGATTCATGCGCGGTCCCGGCTGCACGTTTTCGCGCTTGGCCACCCACCACCACGTCAAGCCAATCGCCATGCCCATCAAAAGGCCCGGCACGATGCCCGCCAAAAAGAGTTTGGTGATGGACACGTTGGCCGCCACACCGAAGATGATGAAACCAATGGAGGGCGGAATCACCGGCGCGATGATGCCGCCCGAGGCGATCAAACCGGCCGAGCGGCCCACGTTGTAACCCGCCCGCTTCATCATGGGGATCAACAAGGCCGCCAACGCAGCGGTGTCGGCCACCGCTGAGCCCGACAAAGAGGCCATGATGACCGCGGCCATGACGGCCACGTAACCCAAGCCCCCACGGAAATGGCCAACCCAGGCCATGGCCAAGTTCACGATGCGGCGGCTCAAACCGCCCGCGTTCATGAACTCACCGGCCAACAAAAAGAAGGGTACGGCGAGCAAGGGAAAGTTGTCCGCGCCATCGACAAAGCGCTGCGCCAGAATCTGGCTGTCAAACGCATTGATCATGCCGTTGCTGGCCATGTAGGCCATCAGACTCAAGCCGCATACCAACAAGGCATAGGCAATGGGCATGCCCAGAGCCATGGCCCCCAGCAAACTGAATACAAAAACAGCGATGGTCATGCGCGGCCTCGCACTTCAGGTTCGATCTCGGCAAGGACCACTTTGTCTTCTGACTCGACCACCAGCACCAGATCCGCTTCAGCCAGTTGTCCAGTCAACAATTGGAATAACTTGTGCACGTTCATGATGCCCATGACAGCCGCCGTGACATAGCCAATGCCGTAAATCCAGATCATGGAAATGCCCACCACCACCGAAATGTTGGTGACCTGCAGATCGTGCATTTTCCAAGTGCCCCAAAAGAACAGCACGTTGCAGCCGAGCATCATCACTTCACTCAAGAAAAAGCAGAGCTTCTTGCCGCCCACTGACAAGCGGCGCACCAGCGTGTCCACCCCCAAGTGACCTTTTTCACGCATGGCCACCATGGCGCCGATGTAGGTCAGCCAGATGAAACAATAGCGTGACATTTCGTCCGAGATGGAAATGCCCGAGTTGAAGCCGTAGCGCAGTACCACGTTGCCAAACACCATGATGACCATGGCCACCAGGCAGGCCACCACCAGGAACTCCAGCAGTTTAAAAAAAGCGTTGATCGTCTTTTGCATGCGTGTCTTTCGGCTCAGGCCACTGCCTTGTCCGCTTTTTTGACCGCTTTTTTGGCGGCTGGTTGATGAGGCCGGGTTTTCGATTGGATGAGCGTGGCCACGCCTGAGACACCCGGCAACTTGCGGCGCGAAGCCAGCACCTGCTCGATGTCTTGCCGGGCCCCCTCAATCAAAACCATGACGGCCCGCTCGGCCTTGATCGGGTTGCGGGCGATGACGGCGTTGAGCACGGCACGGTGCAGCGGCAGCGAATTTCTCGAGCCATCTTTGATGCGTGTGGAAATTTCAAAACTGGTGCGCAGCAAGGCATTGAGCGCCTTGCTCATCTGCACCAGCATGCGGTTGTGCGAGGCCTGCAGCAAACCTTCGTGAAACCGCAGGTCGTGGGTGACGTAATCACCGCCCTCTTCCACCGCTTGTTTCATGCCTGCGTAAGCGGCCTCGATGTGGGCAATGTCCTCGGGCGTTGCCCGCTCGGCAGCCAGGCGCACAGCGGCAGGCTCGACCACGCGGCGCAGCTCTTGCAGGTCTTTCAAAAACTCGGGCGTCAGGCCGCAGCGGGCCTGCCAGGCCACCACATCGGGGTCAAACCAGTTCCAATGCGCATCGGGCATGACGCGGGTGCCCACCTTGGGGCCGGTGGACAGCAGCCCCTTGGCCACCAGCGACTTGATGGCCTCGCGCACCACGGTGCGGCTGACACCCAGCTCTTCGCACAAGACGGGTTCAGGGGGCAAGCTCGCGCCCACCGCATAGCGGCCAGACAAAATGGCCAGGCCCAATAAATCAAGAGAGTTTTTATGGAAATTGTTCGTCATGGCCGACTGCGTTCGAGCGACCTATCATATGATGATTGATGGCCTGCATCAGACTCTGGTAAACCCTAGGCACAGTCCTCTTGGCGTCTAGGGTTTGCCCGCATGTCGCTGGCTTTACAAAGCCTGTTTGTTTTTCTATCGTCATACGATAGGATTTTCAAGATTCTCGATTGACCTTCAACCTGGACACGAACCATGAGCGACAACAACGGCAGCCCACCCCGCAAAAAACCGGAAGACCTGCGCAGCCAACAATGGTTTGGCCGCCAGGACCGCGATGGCTTTGCCTACCGCAGCTGGGTCAAGGGCAAAGGCGTGCCGCACGACCAGTTCGATGGCCGCCCCGTCATCGGCATCTGCAACACCTTCAGCGAACTCACGCCTTGCAATTCGCACTTCCGCACCCTGGCCGAGCAGGTCAAGATCGGCGTGTACGAGGCGGGAGGATTTCCGCTGGAGTTTCCCGTCATGTCGCTGGGTGAA
The DNA here is from genome assembly GCA_044349465.1 of Limnohabitans sp. Lineage (GTDB taxonomy): Bacteria > Pseudomonadota > Gammaproteobacteria > Burkholderiales > Burkholderiaceae_C > Limnohabitans_A. Next base: position 9,614 of record JBIKQY010000050.1, read on the forward strand.
ACGCTGCTGCGCCCCACCGCCATGCTGTACCGCAACCTGGCCAGCATGGACGTCGAAGAATCCATCCGCGGCAACCCGATCGACGGGGTGGTGTTGCTCATGGGTTGCGACAAGACCACCCCCAGTTTGCTGATGGGCGCATCCAGCGTGGGCTTGCCCACCATTGGCGTCTCGGGCGGCCCTATGCTCAACGGCAAGTGGCGCGGGCAAGAACTCGGCTCAGGCACGGGCGTCTGGAGCATGAGCGAGCAAGTGCGCGCAGGCACACTCAAATTGGCCGACTTCTTTGAAGCCGAGAGCTGCATGCACCGCAGCCACGGCCACTGCATGACCATGGGCACCGCCAGCACCATGGCCAGCATGGTTGAAGCCCTGGGCATTGGCCTGCCCGGCAACGCCGCCTACCCGGCAGTAGACGGTCGCCGCAATGTGTTGGCACGCGATGCAGGTCGCCGCATTGTTGAGATGGTGCACACCGACCAGACCATCAGCAAGGTGCTAACCCGCGAAGCCTTTGAGAACGCCATCCGCACGCTGGCCGCCATTGGCGGCTCGACCAACGCGGTGATCCACCTGATCGCGATCGCCGGTCGCTTGGGCCTGAAGCTCACCGTGGACGATTTCGAGCGCCTGGGCAGCGATCTGCCCTGCTTGCTCAATTTGCAGCCCTCAGGTGACCACCTGATGGAAGATTTTTGCTACGCAGGCGGGTTGCCAGTGGTGATGAAAGAAATTGAGCACCTGCTGCACAAAGACATCGTCACGGTGAGCGGCAAGACCGTGGCCGAGAACAACGCCAACGCCGTCAACTACGATCCCCGCGTCATCAAAACATTCGAAGCCCCGTTCAAGGAAAAGGCGGGTATCGCGATCCTGCGCGGCAACCTGGCCCCGCGCGGTGCGGTCATCAAGCCCAGCGCGGCCACACCCGCGCTGATGGTGCACACCGGACGTGCGGTGGTCTTTGAAGACAGCCACGACTTCCACAAACGCATCGACGACGAGAGCTTGGATGTGGATGAGAACTGCATTTTGGTGCTCAAAAATTGCGGCCCCAAGGGCTACCCCGGCATGGCCGAAGTGGGCAACATGCCGCTGCCGCCCAAGGTGCTGCGCAAAGGCATCACCGACATGGTCCGCATCTCGGACGCCCGCATGAGCGGCACCGCGTATGGCACAGTGGTGCTGCACACCACACCTGAAGCCGCTGCCGGTGGCCCGCTGGCCGTGGTGCAAAACGGCGACATGATCGAACTCAACGTGCCCGAGCGCAAACTGCAACTGCTCATCAGCGACGAAGAACTGGCGCGCCGCTTGGCCCTGTGGGAAAAGCCCGCGCCCGCCATGAACTCGGGCTACTGGAAGCTCTACATCGACCATGTGCTGCAAGCCGACGAAGGCGCAGACATGGACTTTTTGGTCGGCCAACGCGGCTCGGCCGTGCCCAAAGACAACCACTGA
>JBIKQY010000366.1:0-3214 GCA_044349465.1 Limnohabitans sp.
GGCATCAAGGGCGAGGTGGATGTGCTGTCCTTTGGCGCTGACGGTCAGGCCGGCGGTGAGGGCAACAATGCCGACCTCGGCAGCTGGCAGTAAACGCCCCCCCGCCCTGCCCCTCGGCTTCACACTGCTGGAGCTGCTGGTGGTGGTGGCCTTGATCGCGGTGGCCACTGCGGGTGTGAGTCTGTCACTCAGAGACAGTGCCGACAGCGCCCTGCAACGCGACGCCGACCGCCTGGCCGTGCTGCTGGAAACCGGTCGCGCCCAGGCCCGCGCCAACGGTTTGCCGGTGGTCTGGCGCACACAAGACAACTCTGCCCAAACCGTGCAAAGCTTTGCGTTTGAAGGCCTGCCGCCGCCCGGGCTGCCGCAAAACTGGCTGACTGATACCACCCGCGCTGCGCCTGGCAGCGCCATCACTTTAGGGCCGGAGCCCCTGATCGAGCCTCAGGCCGTGGCGGTGTCAAGCGCCGTTGCGCCGGGTCGGACGCTGTGGGTGGTGACCGACGGCCTGCGGCCCTTCAAGGTTCAAACCACGCGCGAACAGGTCTCGCCATGAAGCAGCGAGGCTTCACCCTGATCGAGGTGCTGGTGGCCCTTGGCATCACAGCCATAGCGCTCATGGCGGGCTTGCAGGCCACGGGCTCGCTCAGCCGCAATGCCGAGCGCCAGACCGTGAGCATGCTGGGGCAGATCTGCGCCGACAACCAATTGATCGCGCTGCGCTTGCGCAGACAACTGCCGGACACGGGCAACACCAGCGTTGAGTGCATGCAGGCCGGGCGCTTGCTGCAGGTCGAGGTGTCGGTGCGGCCCACACCCAACCCCAATTTCAGGCGCGTCGATGCGCGGGTGCTGGACCAGGGTGCCTATGTGCTGCAGGTGTCCACCGTGATGGGGCGCAACTGATGAAGACCGAGCGCGGCTTCACCTTGATCGAAGTGCTGGTGGCCATCAGCGTGATGGCCCTGATGAGCCTGATGGCCTGGCGCGGGCTGGACGGCATGCTGCGCAACCAAAGCAGTTTACAAAGCCGCTCGGACGAGATCCGCAGTCTGCAAACGGGCCTGGCGCAGTGGCAAACCGACCTGGACCAATTGGCCGAGCTCACCGGTACGCCCAGCTGGGACTGGAACGGCCAGGTGCTGCGCCTGACGCGGCGCACCGCCGACGCCCCACTGCCCAACAGCGCCCCAAACGCCAGCCCCAACACGACACCCCCCCAGACCAGCCCCCTGCCCGCCAGTGTGCGCGTGGTGGCCTGGACTTGGCGCAGCGACCCGGGCAGGCCCGGCGGCGGAGACTGGCAGCGCTGGCAATCACCGCCCTTGAGCCAGCGCCAGGACTGGCAAAGCGCCTGGGCTTTGGCCGAGCAATGGGGCCAGACCGCCAACAACAGCACGCGCGCAGGCCAAATCCAGATTCACCCCTTGTCGGGCTGGCAGCTGTTTGTGCACCGGGGCGGCAGCTGGACCAACCCCTTGTCGAGCGACGCCGTGACCGGGGGCACACCGGGCAGCCCGAACACTCCCCTCAACCCCAACACAGCGCCCATCGCCACCACCCCCGACGGCGTGCGCCTGGTGCTGACGCTGCCTCCCGGCCCTGCGGGCGTAGGCCCACTCACCCTGGACTGGGTGCGCCCCACCTTGTCGGGAGCGCCTTCGTGATGCGCCCCGAAATAAGCCCCTTTGTGCTCACCCAACAGCGCCAGCGCGGCGCGGCTTTGCTCACCGCCATGCTCACCGTGGCCCTGGTGGCCTCGCTGGCCAGCGCCGCGCTGTGGCAGCAGTGGCGGCAAGTCGAGATCGAGATCGCCGAGCGCGGGCGCAGCCAGACCGCCTGGATGATGACCGGGGCCATGGACTGGACGCGGCTGATCCTGCGCGAAGACGCGATTTCGGCAAAAGGCGCGGCGGCCGATCACCTGGGCGAGCCTTGGGCCTTGCCGGTGCAAGAATCCAAACTGTCCACTTTTTTGTCGCAAGACCAGCAGTGGCGCGAGGGCGATGCCGAGGTCTTTTTGTCGGGCCAGATCACCGACGCGCAATCGCGCATGAACGTGATGAACTTGGTCGAAGACGGGCAAATCTCACCACCGGCGCTGGCCCGCTTTGCCGCCTTGTTCGAGCGCCTGGGCCTGCCACTGGCCGAGCTGCAAACCTTGGCCCAGCAACTGCAGGCCAGCTTGCAAGCCAACAAGGTCGACCAAGCCAGCACCAACCGGGCCACCCCCAACCCAGGCCCCGCCGCCTTGATGCCCCAGCAAGCGGCCCAACTGGTCTGGCTGGGCCTGAGCCCCGGCACGCTGGCCGCCTTGCAGCCCCACATCACCGTGCTGCCCGAGGCCACGCCCGTGAACCTGAACACCGCCTCGGCCGAGGTGCTCTCGGCCGTGCTGCCGGGGATGGACCTGGCCTCGGCCCGGCAAGCCGTGACCCAGCGCCAGCGCGGGCACTGGGCCAGCCTGAACGCCGCGCGGGAAGCCCTGGGCCCCAATGGCCGACTGCTGGATGACAAACAGCACAGCGTGCAAAGCCGTTACTTTGAGGTGCAGGGGCGCATGCGCATCGACAACGTGGTGCAGCAAGAAACCGCTCTGGTGCGGCGCGATGGCGGCCAGGTGCGCATGCTCTGGCGCGTGCGCAGCCCCCAATTGCGTCTTGATGCCCCTCTACAATGATCTGCACATGCGCACCCTGATCATCCAACTGCCGCCGGGCCCGCCCAGCCCCGGCTTGGCCTACCCCCACGCCCAGGTGATGGCCGAACCAGGCACTCGCCCGCTCCAACTGCAGTGGGCGGCGGCCGCTTTGCTGCCTGCTGCTGATCGCCAAACCGAAACCGTGGCCCTGGTGCCCGCTGCGGCCCTGTCGTGGCACCGCGTCGAGCTGCCCGCAGGTCTGCACAAACAGGCGCAGCGCGTGCAAGCGGCCTTGCAAGGTGTGTTGGAAGACCGCCTGCTCGACGACCCCGAACACATGCACCTGGCCTTGCAAGCCGACTGGGCCAACAGCCCCCGCCCCTGGGTGGCCGTGTGCGACCGTGCTTGGCTGAGCGCCCACCTGCACGCCCTCGAGCAAGCGGGTTTGCCGGTGCACCGCATCGTGCCCGAACTCTCGCCAGGCGCGCCAAACAGCCCGGTGCAGCTCACCGCCTTAGGCGATGCCGACACCGGCTGGCTGTGGGTCAGCCACCCCGAACGCGGCGTCTGGGG
>JBIKQY010000367.1:0-3181 GCA_044349465.1 Limnohabitans sp.
GTGGGTTTTGGCGCAGGTGGCTCGGCCGATTTGGCCGCACGTCTGCTGGCCGAACGTCTCAAGGACGAATTGGGCCGCCCTGTGGTGGTTGAAAACCGCGTGGGCGCGGGTGGTCGCATCGCCGCTGAAGCCTTAAAAAATGCCCCGCCCAACGGCTCCACCGTCATGCTGGCACCGATTGTGGTGCCGGTGCTGGCACCGCTGGTGTTCAAGAAACTCAACTACGACGTGCAAAAAGACCTTGCGCCTGTGGCGCACATTGCCGACTTTCAGTTTGGGGTGTCGGTTAAGGCCGACAGCCCCATTCGCAGCATTGCGGACTTGGTGCCCGTGGTCAAAAAGAACCCCAAAACGGGCTCATTTGGTTCACCCGCCCCAGGCAGTTTGCCGCATTTCTTTGGCGTCATGATCGGTCAGAAGACTGGGCTCGATTTGACCCATGTACCCTACAACGGCGGCGCGCAATTGATGACGGCGCTCATCGGCGATCAAGTCACACTCGGCATTGACACCTTGGTGGACCAAGGCGAAATGCACCGCGCAGGCAAAAGCCGCATTCTGGCCACCTCAGGCCCGACCCGCAACGCGCTGTTCCCGGATGTGCCCACGCTGCGCGAATCGGGTTTCAAGGATTTGGTGGGCGTGGGCTGGTTTGCCCTGTTTGCACCGGGCGGCACAGATTCCGCGCAGATCACCACGTTGAACGCCGCCGTGAACCGCGCCTTAAAAAACCCGGCCCTCAAGGACCGCTTCATCAAAATGGGCCTGGAAATCGGTGGCGGCAGTTCGCAAGACCTGCAAGCGCTGATCAGCACAGAAACTGCCCGCTGGGCACCGGTGGTCAAGGCCTCGGGTTTCACGGCAGATTGAGCAAGAGCCTTCAATAAAACGGCCAGGTGGGGTTTCCCACCTGGCCGTTTTTTCTTTCAGACCGGCTCAAGGCCTGTCTTGATCAGATCGCTGGTGCTTTCAGCGAGCCCCACACCGCCTCGATGCCCATGCCAATGGCCAACAAATTGGTGTCAGAGCCCAATGGGCCGTCGATTTCCATGCCCACGGGCAAGCCACCCGCTGTCAGACCCGCAGGGATCGACAGGCTGGGAATGCCGGCGTTGGTGCAGGGGTCGGTGTTGCGGATGCAAGTGCCAAAGGTGTCGCCCGTTTTCGCAACGCCACCAACTGTGTACTTGACTTCGCTTGAACCTTTGGCTGCATCGATCTTGGGCGCTGCCAAGAGGGTTGTTGGGAACAAAACACACTCCACACCAGCCGCAGCAAAGTAGTCTTTGTAGAGTTTTTGCAGTTGCGCGCGGCCCCCTGTCGTGGGGACCATGGCCGCGTCATAAGCGGCGGCAAACACATCACCCGCAATCGCACCAAAAGCACCGATCACGTCAGGGCTGGCCAATCCGGCCTGCACTTGAGCAACGGTGGTCACCGGTGCGCTGTTGGCGTTCAAGTAAGCAGGAATCGCAGCGACGGGCTCGTGCAACGCAATCGGGAAAGAGACCGTGTCGTTGAGTGCCATGATGCCATCCAAATCGGCCGTGGAGGCCTCCACAAACACCACACCCGCATCTGCCAGCTTTTTCTTGGCTGCATCAGCGACTGGTTTCACGCTGTCGTCCAAATCTTTCCAGAAGGCAGAGGGAATACCGATTTTCAGACCCTTCAAGGATTTGGCTGTAGGCACAGCGCTGCCTGTGATGACTGCATCAAGCAAAGCGATGTCTGCGACTGTGCGGGCCATGGGGCCCACGGTGTCGCGTGTGGTGCTGATTGGTTGCACATCACTCACGCCATCGGGGTAGCGGCGGCCTTTGCCGACGCCATCGCCCACGGAGGGGCGAAATCCTGCAATGCCAGAAAAAGAGGCAGGCTCCCTTGTCGAGCCGCCCGTGTCGGTGCCCAAACCTGCTGGCGCAAAGCGTGCGGCCACGGCAATGGCGGTACCGCCCGATGAACCGCCAGGAATGCGGCTGGTGTCGTACGGATTTTTGCCTGGACGCGTGGCTTCTTTGGTGATGGGGTCAATGCCCAATGTGAAGTTCGTGGTGGTGATGCCAAAGGCCCACTCGTGCAGGTTGGATTTGCCCAAGACGATAGCGCCGGCGTCAATCAGTTTTTGAACAGAAGGGGCGTTGGTTTTGGGTGTGAAGTTACGCAGCGACGAAGTGCCGCCCGTGGTTTTCATGCCTTTGGTGTTGATGTTGTCTTTGACCACAATCGGCAAGCCGGCCAAGGCCCCCATGGTTTTGCCAGCAGCGCGGTCGGCATCGACTTGCTTGGCTGCAGCCAGGGCACCCGCCTCGTCAAGGGTGATCATGGCATTGAGGTCGGACAAAGCCTTGGCGCGTTGGATCAGGTTGGTGACGTAGGCGGTGGCGGTCAAGCTGCCTGCTTTGTAGGCGGCCAAGGCCTGCGTGGCGGTGAGCGCCAGTTGTTCGTCTGCGCTCAATGCCGCAACGCCACTGCTGCCGCCGCAGGCGGTCAAGCCAGCGCCGCCCAACATGGCAGCGGCTGACACAGCGCCGGTGCTTTTGAAAAATTGTCGACGTGATGTATTGGGGGTCATGAAGGTCTCCTGGGATGTTGAAACGCCCGGATGGACGTTCTCTTCATGCTAGGCAAACCCCCTGTTCGCCACCATCCTCGGGATTGCGGAGGGTCGCGCGCTCAGGCTCTCAATTTGTGCACCAGGGCCGCGCGGTTGCTCACGCCCACTTTGCGAAAAGCATTTTCCAGATGCGTGCGCACCGTGGTGGTCGAGATCTGCAACGCTCGGGCGATCTCTTTGTCTGGCATACCCAGCATCACCAAGCGTGCGGTGTCCTGCTCACGCGGTGTCAAGCGCTGAGACAAAGTGTTGAGCGGCAGGTCCTGCGTCTTTGTGGGACGTTGAGCCCTGGCCAGTGCGGTCACAAACGCCGGTTGCAACATGTCCAACAAACGCAACTCATCGTTCGAAAAGTTCTCACGCCGCTTGTCACGCCAGATGCGCATGTCCCCCAAATTCTGCCCCTGGTGCCAGGCATACAGATTCACCCCCCAATAAAGGCCGTCTTTGTTCAAGAAGTCATTGAAGAATTCGGTTTTTTTCAGCTCTTCAGGCGCCAAAACATCGGTCGCACGCACAGCCACCTGGTAACGCTGCATCAGGGGTGTGATCGGGTCATGGAAC
>JBIKQY010000368.1:0-3171 GCA_044349465.1 Limnohabitans sp.
GGTGCCATCATTGGCATCGACGCTGTGGCCAAGTCACCTGCTGACGGCTACACCTTTGGCATGAGCACCTCGGGCACCTATTGGCAAAACCGCGTTTTGTACGCCAAGCTCCCCTACAACCTGGACAAAGACCTGACACCTGTCACCGTGTTCCCGTCCGGCCCGCTGGTGGTGGGCATCCCCGACAAGATTCCAGCGAAGAACATGGCCGAGTTCGTGGCCTGGGCCAAAAAGAACCCCACCTCCATGGGCACCTATGCACCGGGCTCTTACCCGCACATGCTGGCCGACCAGACCAACCGCCAGCAAGGCACCAGCATCCAGTCGGTGCACTACCGAGGCGAAGCGCCCATGTGGCTGGATGTGGCTTCGGGTCAGTTGCAAATTGCTGTGGGCAGTTTCCAGGCCTTCAACACCGTGTCCACCCGTGGCGTGCGCCCGATTGGCGTGACGGGCAGCTACCGCTCGCCCAAACTGCCCGATGTGCCCACCCTGACCGAGCAAGGCAACACCGAAAAACTCGTCACGCTCGAAGGCGGCCTGCCCCTGGTGGCCCCTGCTGGCACGCCCGAAGCCATCCTCAAACGCATGGCCGACGAAGCCGTGGCCTGGTCCAACACCGAACGCGCCGCCAAGCTGCGCGAAACCTTCGCCATTCCCAACAAACCCAAAAACCTGGCCGACACGCGCAAAGACTGGGAAGGCGAAGTGCCCGTCTGGATCAAGCTGGCGGTGGACTTGGGGATCAAGTTGGACTGAGGTGCGTGCGCTCAAATTCTCCTCTGATGGGTCTTGCATGGGCTGTGATGTGCCCGAAGTCGCGGTTTAATCTCGCCCTATGAACAAAACCGATCAGATGAGTTTTTTCGGCTTCGAGCCGGGCGGGGTGGACAAGCCCAAAAAGGCGGGGCGTCCTCGGCTGGTCAAGCCGGTGGTGGTGCCCCCGGCCGCTGCCCTGCCCATGGCAGCCCCTGTCTCTGCCGCCTTGGCTGACGCACCCGCTGCGCCCAGCCTGAACCCGGCGCAGGCCCCCAGCAACGTGCCCTCTCAGCCAGAAAGCCCGCATGCCATGACCGAACACGAAGCCATGGCCCAAGCGCTGGCGCAGCACCCCGACTTTCGTGTCTTGCGCCGTTTGGTGCCGCGCAGCGACTATGGTTCTGTGAACGGGCAGACTACCCGGCGCGTGATCGTGCTCGACACCGAAACCACCGGGCTGGACAGCAAGAGCGAAAGCATCATCGAGTTGGCCATGTTGTCGGTGCTGGTCGACGCAGTCTCGGGCCTACCCGTGGGGCCGGTCAGCATTTACGAATCGTTTGAAGACCCGGGCAAGCCGATTCCGGCCCAAATCACCGAGATCACCGGCATCGACGACGCCATGGTGAAGGGCCAACGCATCGACGACGCGGCCGTGACCGCGATGGTGCAGCAGGCCGATTTGGTCGTGGCGCACAACGCCGGTTTTGACCGGCCGTTTGTGGAGGCGCGTTTTCCGGTGTTTGCGGCCAAGGCCTGGGGGTGCTCGTTTCAGGGCATCGACTGGAAAAAAGAGGGCAGCGGCTCGGCCAAGCTGGAGTTTTTGGCTTCCGAGCGCGGCTGGTTTTACGACGCGCACCGGGCGCAGGTCGATTGCCACGCTTTGTTGCAGGTGCTGGCGTCCACCTTGTCCGATGGCCACACAGGCATGTCGCGTTTGCTGTCCGGGGCAGGGCAGACCCGCTACAAACTGCGCGCCACGGGTGCGCCGTTTGAGGCCAAAGACAAGCTCAAGTCACGCGGCTACCGGTGGGATGGGGATGGCCGTGTTTGGTGGTGCAGTTTGGGGTCAGATGCGCTGCTGGACGCCGAATGCGCCTGGTTGCGGGCCGAGGTCTATGGCCAGCGCAGCGCCCGGGTGCAGCTCGAAGCGATGGACAGCCGGGTGCAGTATTCCATCCGATCGGGCCTGTTGACGGAGCGGACGGTCTGATTTTTCATGCGCAAGTCCCACAAGCTGGGATAATGCCGGGTTGCACACGCCGCACCTGACCCCACATGCAGGTTTGCGGTGCACAGCCGACGCCTTTGGGGTGCCCGGTCTGTGCCCATTTTTATTCAGGGTTACACATGGCTCAATACGTATTTTCGATGAACCGGGTTGGCAAGATCGTGCCGCCGAAGCGTCATATTCTCAAAGACATTTCGCTGTCTTTCTTTCCCGGTGCCAAGATTGGCGTGCTGGGCACCAACGGCTCGGGCAAGTCCACTTTGCTCAAGATCATGGCGGGCATCGACAAAGAGATCGAGGGCGAAGCCATCCCGATGGCGGGCCTGAAGATCGGGTATCTGCCTCAGGAACCCATCATGGACGCCGAGCAGACCGTGCGTGAAGCCGTGGAAAGCGGCATGGGTGAAGTCAAGGCCGCGCAGGCCCGCCTGGAAGAGGTGTACGCCGCTTACGCCGAAGAAGACGCCGACTTTGACGCGCTGGCCGCTGAGCAGGCCCAACTCGAAGCCATCATCTCCACCGCAGGTGACGCCTCAGAGCACCAACTCGAAATCGCCGCCGATGCGCTGCGTCTGCCCCCATGGGACGCCATCATTGGCAAGCTCTCTGGTGGTGAAAAGCGCCGTGTGGCCCTGTGCCGCTTGCTGCTCTCGCGCCCCGACATGTTGTTGCTCGATGAACCGACGAACCACTTGGACGCTGAAAGCGTGGATTGGCTGGAGCTGTTCTTGCAGCGCTTTTCGGGCACCGTGGTCGCCATCACCCACGACCGTTACTTCCTGGACAACGCCGCCGAGTGGATTTTGGAGCTCGACCGGGGCTCCGGCATTCCGTACAAGGGCAACTACTCCAGCTGGCTGGAGCAAAAAGATGCCCGTTTGGCCACCGAGCAGCGCACCGAAGATGCCCGCTCCAAGGCCATGAAGAAAGAATTGGAATGGGCGCGTGCCAACCCCAAGGGCCGTCAAGCCAAGAGCAAGGCGCGTTTGGCCCGCTTCGAAGAGCTGAGCGACTACGACTACCAAAAGCGCAACGAGACGCAGGAAATTTTCATTCCTGTGGCCGAGCGTTTGGGCAACGAGGTGTTCGAGTTCAAGAACGTCAGCAAGTCCTTTGGCGACCGTTTGCTGATCGACAACCTGAGCTTCCAGGTGCCTGCGGGTGCCATCGTGGGCATCATC
>JBIKQY010000369.1:0-3165 GCA_044349465.1 Limnohabitans sp.
TGTCGGCCTGCGCTGGCAGGGCCAAGACCCACACCGCAACAGCCAACAAAGCCCCGCCACCCCAACCCAGCACCGATCGGCGCTGCCCAACCATGTTTGTCATTCGATTCACTCTGCCCGTGCGGGCACCAAAATTTCACGCTGGCCACTGCCACTCATGGCACTGACCAGGCCTGCTTTTTCCATGTCTTCCACCAAGCGGGCGGCGCGGTTGTAGCCGATCTTGAGGTGGCGCTGCACCAGCGAGATGCTGGCTTTGCGGTTTTTCAAGACCACCTCGACAGCCTGGTCGTACATCGGGTCTTTTTCAGCGTTGTCGCCCTCGCCCAGCATGCCGCCATCGTCGTCCGCGGTGCCACCTTCGAGCACGCCCTCAATGTAGTCAGGCTCGCCCTGACTCTTGAGGTAATTGACCACACGGTGCACTTCCTCGTCGCTTACAAAAGCGCCGTGCACCCGAATCGGAAAGCCCGTGCCCGAAGGCATGTACAACATGTCACCCATGCCCAGCAAGGCTTCCGCGCCCATCTGGTCCAAGATGGTGCGGCTGTCGATCTTGCTCGACACCTGAAACGCGATGCGGGTCGGGATATTGGCCTTGATGAGACCGGTGATCACGTCCACGCTCGGGCGCTGAGTGGCCAAAATCAAGTGGATGCCCGCGGCTCGGGCCTTCTGCGCCAAGCGGGCAATCAGCTCCTCGATCTTCTTGCCCACCACCATCATCAGATCGGCCAACTCGTCGATCACCACCACGATGTGCGGCAGGCGCTTGAGCGGTTCCGGATCGTCCGGCGTCAGGCTGAAGGGGTTGTAGATGAACTCTTCGCGGGCGGTGGCATCGTCGATTTTCTGGTTGTAACCGGCCAGGTTACGCACGCCCATCTTGCTCATCAACTTGTAGCGCTTTTCCATCTCGGCCACGCACCAGTTCAGACCATTCGCAGCCTGGCGCATGTCGGTCACCACCGGGGCCAGCAAGTGGGGAATGCCTTCGTAGACCGACATCTCCAGCATCTTGGGGTCGATCATCAACAAGCGCACATCGCGTGCTTCGGCTTTGTACAGCAGCGACAAGATCATCGCGTTGATACCGACCGACTTGCCAGAACCGGTCGTGCCGGCCACCAGCACATGCGGCATCTTGGCAAGATCCGCCACCACCGGGTTGCCGATGATGTCCTTGCCCAGGCCCATGGTGAGCATGGACTTGGCTTCGTGGTAGACCTGAGAGCCCAAAATTTCGCTGAGCTTGATCGACTGGCGTTTGGCATTGGGCAATTCCAGCGCCATGAAATTCTTGCCTGGAATCGTCTCGATCACGCGTATGGACACCAGGCTGAGCGAACGCGCCAGATCTTTGGCCAGATTCACCACCTGCGAGCCTTTGACCCCCGTGTCCGGCTCGATTTCGTAGCGCGTGATCACAGGTCCTGGAGCCGCCGCCACCACGCGCACCTTGACACCAAAATCAGACAACTTTTTCTCGATCAGGCGGCTGGTCATCTCCAGCGTCTCGGGCGAGACGGTTTCTTGGCGGATGGACAGGCTGTCGAGCAAATCGACTTGCGGCAATTTGCTGTCGGGCAACTCGTTGAACAGGGGTTTTTGGCGCTCCTTGACCACACGGTCACTGCGCGGCACCTCCATCACGGGCGGCTCAATGACGCGTGGTGTGGCCTTGGCCTGCGGCACGGGCACGGCGGGCAAATCCAGCTGGCCATCGGGCGAGACATGAACGGGCGGATCCAGGTCCCACTCCGGCTCAACGGCCTGGGGTGATAGGGCTTGCTGACGTTCGCGCAGAGCCTGCTGGCCCAAGGCCAAGTCTTCCTCAATCTCGCGCTTTTCATGCCGCGATCGAATCAAGGCATCCAGGTGAGCGCCCATATTTTCAGCCAACTGACCCCATGAGAAGCGGAACACCATGGACACGCCGACCAAGGTCAACACAATGCCCAACAGGGCCGAGCCGTTGAAGCCCAAGACGCCCACGGCAGCCGCCCCCACCAGATAACCCAGCACCCCACCGCTGTGCCCGGGCAAATTCGACTCAAGCCTGTAAAGGCGCGTCCACTCCATGCCACAGCTGGCCAACAGCAATACCGCCAGGCCCAACCAGAACACCCACAAACTGCGCTGCCACAAAGGCTTGTCCAAGACGTCTTGCGGGCCGGCGCCACGCAACCACCGCGCCAAAGCCACCAACCAGATCCGAAAACCCGCCGCCACACACCACCAAGCAGAAAACCCCAACAGGAAATAAGCCAGGTCCGCGACCCAGGCCCCCCAACGCCCCACCCCGTTGCGCACCACCACACCGCTGCCCGAAGTGGACCATGCCGGATCTTGCGGGTGGTAGCTCCACAGGGCCACCGTCACAAACAACAGCAGCCCCGCCCCCAGAAGCAAGAGGATTTCCTGGGCAAAACGTGACCACAGCGTCTGAGGCGCAGCAGGGGCGACGCCAGCGCCATCTCGGGTCAGGGTGTTCAGTGAGTAAGTCATAAATGAAGTCTCAAGCTTACCCGATCAAGGCCTGATCGGGCGAAGCAGCATGCGCTCGCCCACCAAGGCATCGGCCCGCGGCAAGCGAAACGGATCAGCAGGGCCAAGCACCTGCAAAGCCTTGATGCCCCTTGTGTTTGGGGGTTTCTTACAATGCAGCTTGGTGGAATTTTTTTCCGCATCACTTTGTCTTTTTACCGGATAGCCCTTTTATGTCGACCCCCACGCAACACGCCCAAGTTCTGATCCTCGGCTCTGGCCCCGCCGGTTACACCGCCGCCGTCTACGCCGCCCGCGCCAATCTCAAACCCGTCTTGATCACCGGCATGGCGCAAGGCGGCCAGCTCATGACCACCACCGAAGTGGACAACTGGCCCGCCGACGTGCACGGCGTGCAAGGCCCGGACCTGATGCAACGTTTCCAGGAGCATGCCGAGCGTTTCAACACCCAAATCATTTTTGACCACATCCACACCGTCAAGTTGGAGCAGCGCCCCTTCACCCTGATCGGCGACAGCGGCACTTACACCTGCGACAGCCTGATCATCGCCACGGGCGCATCGGCCAAATACCTGGGCCTGCCGTCCGAGACCGCCTTCATGGGCCGCGGCGTGAGCGGCTGCGCCACCTGCGACGGCTTCTTCTACCGCGACCAGC
>JBIKQY010000370.1:0-3164 GCA_044349465.1 Limnohabitans sp.
ATCAGTCAAAACCCAGCAGGTCAAAAATGTCGCGGTCTTTCATCGGAATCGACGGCAGCGGGTCGGCCCCCAGCCACAGGGCGGCGGCCAAGCGCATGTACTCGTCTTGCACAGCTTTGACGGCAGGCGTGGGCTCCAACTCGAACAGGGTGCACTTTTGCAAACGGCTCTTGCGGATTTCGTCGAGCATGGGAAAGTGCGCCATGGTCTTGAGGCCGGTGACAGCGTTGTATTTGTCGATCTGGTCGGTCGCGTCGCTGCGGTTGGCGATCACGCCGCCCAAACGCACGTTGTAGTTTTTCGCCTTGGCCCCAATGGCTTGCACGATGCGGTTCATTGCGAAGATCGAGTCGAAGTCGTTGGCCGTCACGATCAGGGCGCGGTCGGCGTGTTGCAGGGGGGCGGCAAAACCGCCACACACCACGTCGCCCAGCACGTCAAAAATCACCACGTCGGTGTCTTCGAGCAGGTGGTGTTCTTTGAGCAGCTTGACGGTCTGGCCGACCACGTAGCCGCCGCAGCCGGTGCCTGCGGGCGGGCCACCAGCTTCCACGCACATCACGCCGTTGTAGCCTTTGAAGACGAAGTCATCGAGGCGCAACTCTTCGGCATGGAAGTCCACCGTCTCCAGCGCGTCGATCACGGTGGGCATGAGCTTTTTGGTCAAGGTGAAGGTGGAGTCGTGCTTGGGGTCGCAGCCAATTTGCAGCACGCGCTTGCCCAGTTTGCTGAAGGCGACCGACAGGTTCGACGACGTCGTGCTTTTGCCAATGCCGCCTTTGCCGTAGACCGCGAACACTTTGGCGGTGCCGATCTTGACGGTGGGGTCCATCTGGAACTGCACGCTGCCTTCGCCGTCTGCGCCGCGAACCCGCTGGATGCTGTTCACGGGGATGCTGGTGGTTTCGATCATGCTGGGAGTCCTTCGTGTATGCCTTCAAGGCGGTCTTCAAGTTCTTCACCGGCCCGCAGCAAAGCTGTCATGGTTTCGGCGTCGGGTTGCCAGTACTGGCGGCGGGTGGCCTCCAGCAGGCGGTTGGCCACTTTGGCCGATGCGGTGGGGTTGAGCTGGGCCATGCGCTCACGCATGGCGGGGTCCAGCACAAAGGTCTGGGCCAGCTGTTGGTACACCCAGGGCTGCACTTGCCCTGTGGTGGCCGACCAGCCCATGGTGTTGGTGAGGTGTGCCTCGATCTGGCGCACGCCTTCGTAGCCGTGTTGCAACATGCTTTCGTGCCACTTGGGGTTGAGCATGCGGCTGCGGGTTTCCAGGGCCACTTGTTCGGTCAGGCTGCGCACCACGCCGTCGCCTTGCGTCTGGTCACCGATGAACACCGGTGGGGCTTCGGCCGCGTTGCCGTCGCGCTGGTGCTTGGCTTGCAGCACGGCGCGGCTGATGCCGCCCAAGGTGTCGAAATAGGTGTCGATGCTGGTCACGCCCAGCTCGACCGAGTCGAGGTTTTGGTAGGTCAGCGAGACACTGGCCAGCGCGCTTTGCAGCACGGCGGTGTTGCGCACCGGGCGGCCTTCGCGGCCATAGGCAAAGCCTTTGCGCTGGGTGAAAGCGTCGCCCAGCTCGTTTTCGTTTTCCCAGCAGCTGCTGTCGATCAGGTGGTTCACATTCGCGCCGTACGCGCCTTCGGTGTTGCCAAACACCCGCAGCGAGGCGCACTCGAGGTCGCTGCCGGGGTGCTCGGCCATGAAGGCCAGCGCGTGTTGCCGGATGAAGTTCTGGTCAGCGGGTTCGTCGGCGCTGGCGGCCAGAAACGACGCTTCGGCCAGCAGGCGAATCTGCATGGGCAGCAGGTCGCGGAAGATGCCCGACAAGGTGATGACCACGTCGATGCGGGGGCGACCGAGTTCGGCCAATGGAATCAGTTGTGCACCGGCCAAGCGGCCGTAGCTGTCGAAGCGTGGCGCGGCGCCCATCAAGGCCAGGGCTTGGGCCATCGGGCTGCCTTCGGTCTTGAGGTTGTCGGTGCCCCAGAGCACCATGGCCACGGTCTCAGGCAGGGCCTGGTGGTCTTGTTGGTAACGGGCCAGCAGTTTCTCGGCCTGGCGCTGGCCGTCGCGCACGGCAAAGGCAGACGGCATGCGGAAGGGGTCCAGGCCGTGCAGGTTGCGCCCGGTGGGCAGCACGTTGGCGTTGCGGATCAGGTCGCCGCCGGGGGCTGGCTGCAAATACCGGCCATCCAAGGCGCGCATCAGGCCTTGCATTTCATGGTCTTCACCCAGCAGGCGGTTGCTGCGCACCAGTTGGCGGAGAGTTTCTGCTTGGGCTTTGTCACCAGCGGGCAGATCGGTGCTGAACTGTGCGCTCAGCTGCGCTTCGCTGGCGCCATCGACCAGGGCTTCCATGAGGGCGGCGTTTTGTGCGGCCCTCAAACCCATGGCATCGGCCATGACTTTGAGGGTGCCCAAGCGCTGCTCACGGGTGGGGGCTTGGCCCATGACGTGCAGGCCTTCAGGAATCAGCGCGTATTCGAGTTCGAGCAATTGGTTTTGCAGCTGCTCGATCCAGGCGGTGGCATCACCTTCGGTGGTGGGCACGGCCAGGTCGATGCTTTGCGCTTGCTCGCGGATCAGGCTCGTCAGGCTTTCGCGGTCTTGGGCTTGATCGGGACCCATTTGCTGCCAGCGTTCGATGGACTGCTGCAGGCTGACCAATTCTTTGTACAGACCCGAGTGCGTCAGCGATGGCGTGAGGTAACTCACCAACGTCGCCGCGCCACGGCGCTTGGCCAGCGCGCCTTCGGACGGGTTGTTGGCGGCGTACAGGTAAATGTTGGGCAGCGCGCCGATCAGGCGGTCGGGCCAGCATTGTGCCGACAAGCCGGTTTGTTTGCCGGGCATGAATTCGAGCGCGCCGTGCGTACCAAAGTGCAGCACCGCGTCGGCGGCGTAGTCGTCGCGCAGGTAGCGGTAAAACGCGCTGAAAGCGTGGGTGGGGGCGCAGCCGGTTTCAAACAACAGGCGCATCGGGTCGCCTTCGTAACCAAAGCCCGGTTGCACCGTGACCACCACCTGGCCAAAGTCCGCGCCGAGCACAAAGATCGACTGGCCGTTGGTCAGGTGCTTGCCGGGGGCGGGGCCCCACTGCGCTTCGATCTCGTTCAACCAGCGTTCGTTTTGCACATGGTGGCCGGTGTCGATGGCGTGCAGCA
>JBIKQY010000051.1:0-10857 GCA_044349465.1 Limnohabitans sp.
CCGCGCCCGCGACAAACGCCTGGCCGACATCTGTTTCATCATGAACATCGAAGACACCCACTTGGTGAATTACGCCCTGAAAAAACTGCAAGGCTTGGGTGTGGTGATGTCGCAAAAGCATGGCAAAGAGGTCACCTATGCGGCGACCGACGCAGGGCGTGCTTATGTGCAGCGCTACCGTGACATCCGTGAGAGCTGCTTGATTGACGCCCTGAAAGCCGACGATGGCCTGAACCGTGACATTGGCGAGCTGGCCCGATTGCTGCGTGTGCTCTCGGGCATGTACGACCAGGCGGCGCGCGCCGCGGCTTCTTTGTGAACCTGTTTTTTGAATTCTGATTGTTGAGTGACTTATGAGCGAATCCACCATCACACCCGCTGGCAAAAACCGTTGGCAATTTTGGATCGACCGGGGCGGCACCTTCACCGACGTGGTCGGCAAGCGACCCGATGGCAGTTTGGTCACGCACAAGCTGCTGAGCGAAAACCCCGAGCAATACCGCGACGCAGCGGTCGCGGGCATCCGCCATTTGCTGGGCCTGAAAGCTGGCGAGCCGGTCACGCCCGAGCTGGTCGAGTGCGTGAAGATGGGCACCACCGTGGCCACCAATGCGCTGCTGGAGCGCAAAGGCGAGGCCACCCTGCTGGTCACCACGCAGGGCTTTGGTGACGCGCTGCGCATTGCGTATCAAAACCGTCCCCGTTTGTTTGACCGCCAAATCGTGCTACCCGAGTTGCTTTACAGCGCGGTGGTGGAGGCCCAAGAGCGCGTGACGGTGGACGGCGACGTGTTGCAGCCCTTGGATGAGGCGCATTTGCGCACCCAATTGAAGCATTCGCACCAGCAAGGGGTGCGTTCGGTGGCCATCGTGTTCATGCACGGTTGGCGGCACACCGCACACGAGCTGGCTGCTGCGCGCCTGGCGCGTGAGGTGGGGTTCACACAGGTCAGCACCTCGCACCAGACCAGCCCGATGATGAAGCTGGTCAGCCGCGGCGACACCACGGTGGTGGATGCGTATTTGTCGCCCATTTTGGGGCGCTACGTGAACCAGGTGGCCAGCGAAATGCCGGGCGTGAAGCTGATGTTCATGCAGTCTTCGGGCGGCCTAACAGACGCGCAGGTGTTCGCGGGCAAGGACGCTATTTTGAGCGGCCCGGCGGGCGGCATTGTGGGCATGGCCCGCACTGCGCAGTTGGCGGGGCACGACAAGGTGATTGGCTTTGACATGGGCGGCACGTCTACCGATGTGTCGCACTTTGCCGGGCAGTTCGAGCGAGAGTTTGAGACCCAGGTGGCGGGTGTGCGCATGCGCGCGCCGATGATGAGCATCCACACCGTGGCCGCAGGCGGCGGGTCTTTGCTGGCCTATGACGGTGCGCGTTTTCGGGTGGGGCCGCAAAGCGCGGGGGCCAACCCGGGCCCAGCCAGTTACCGGCGTGGCGGGCCGCTGGCCGTGACCGATGCGAACGTGATGGTGGGCAAGGTGCAACCCAGATTTTTCCCGTCGGTGTTTGGCCCAGAAGCCAACCAGTCGCTGGACGCCGAAGTGGTGCGTGGGCATTTTGCAAAACTGGCCGCGCAAACCGGGCGTGCCGCTGAAGACGTCGCGCACGGTTTTATCCAGATCGCGGTGCAACAAATGGCCAACGCGATCAAGAAAATTTCGGTGGCGCGGGGCTACGACGTGACGCGCTACACCCTGCAGTGTTTTGGTGGGGCAGGCGGGCAGCATGCGTGTTTGGTGGCCGATGCCCTGGGCATGTCGCAAGTGATGGTGCACCCACTGGCGGGTGTGTTGTCGGCCTACGGCATGGGCTTGGCCGACCAGAACGTGATGCGCGAAGAATCCATTGAGCGGCGCTTGGATGCGGCCGCCATGCCCTTCATGGCCGAGCGTTTACAGGCTTTGGGCGAGACCTCGCGCCAAGCCTTGCTGGCGCAAATGGGCGTGGATGCCGGAGGTGCCGACCGCATCGAGCTGCGCCAACGCGCGCATTTGCGCTACGAAGGCACCGACTCGGCGCTGGTCGTGCCTTGGGGCGATCAAGCCCATTTGGTGGCCGGGTTTGAAGCCGCGTACCGTCAGCGCTTTGCTTTCTTGATGCAGGGCAAGGCCTTGGTGGTTGAGGCGGTGTCGGTGGAGGCGGTGCTGCCCGGCGATGCCCCCGAAGAAGCCGTGCTGGCCGTGCACCCGCAGCGCGATGTGCCGCGCCGCGACACGGTGCAGGTCTATGCCGCCAATGTTCAAGGGGTGGCCCAGTGGCAAGCCGCTGCGCTGGTGGTGCGCGAAGACATGCGCCCCGGCGACGTGATCGATGGCCCCGCCATCATTGCCGAGAAAAACGCCACCACGGTGGTGGAAGCCGGTTGGCAAGCGCGCCTCACCGCGCTGGACCATTTGCTGCTGGTGCGCGTGCAAGCGCGGGCGGTGCAACACGCCGCAGGTACGCAGGCCGACCCGGTGCTGCTGGAGGTCTTCAACAACCTGTTCATGAACATCGCCGAGCAGATGGGTCTGCAACTGCAAAACACGGCTTACTCGGTCAACATCAAAGAGCGGCTGGATTTTTCGTGTGCGCTGTTCAGTGCCGAAGGCCATTTGATCGCCAACGCGCCGCACATGCCCGTGCACTTGGGCTCGATGGGCGAGAGCATCCAGACCGTGATCAAGGAGAACCAAGGCCGCATGCAGCCGGGCGATGTGTTTGTGCTGAACGACCCGTACCACGGCGGCACGCATTTGCCCGACATCACGGTCATCACCCCGGTCTATTTAGACGGCCACAAAGACCCTGTGTTTTATGTCGGCTCACGCGGGCACCACGCCGATGTGGGTGGCTTGACGCCGGGCTCCATGCCACCGTTTTCCACGCGCATCGAAGAAGAGGGCGTGCAGATCGACAACGTCAAGCTGGTCGATGCTGGACACCTGCGCGAGGCCGAGATGGTGGCGCTGCTTCAAAGCGGCGAATACCCTTCGCGCAACCCGGCGCAAAACATGGCCGACCTGAAGGCGCAGATTGCCGCCAACGAAAAAGGCGTGCAAGAACTGCGCCGCATGGTCGAGCAGTTTGGCCTGGACGTGGTGCAGGCTTACATGCGCCATGTGCAAGACAACGCCGAGGAATCGGTGCGCCGCGTCATCACGCGCCTGAAAGACGGCGCATTCACTTTGCCGCTCGACAACGGCGCGCAGATTCAAGTGGCGGTGCGCGTGAATGCCGCTGAGCGCACGGCCGAGATCGATTTCACCGGCACCAGCGCCCAGTTGCCAAACAATTTCAACGCCCCGCGCGCTGTGTGCATGGCAGCCGTCCTTTACGTGTTCCGCAGCCTGGTGGACGACGACATCCCCCTGAACGCGGGTTGCTTGAAGCCGCTGAAAGTCATCATTCCCCAGGGCTCCATGCTCAACCCCAACCCCCCGGCATCGGTGGTGGCGGGCAATGTGGAAACCTCCACCTGCATCACCAACGCGCTGTTTGGCGCTTTGGGCGTGATGGCGGGCAGCCAGCCGACCATGAACAACTTCACCTTTGGCAACGCTCGTGTGCAGTATTACGAAACCATTTCGGGTGGCAGCGGTGCGGGCGGGCGCTTTGATGCGCAAGGCCAGCTGGTGGGTGGTTTTGATGGCACTTCGGTGGTGCAGACGCACATGACCAATTCACGCCTGACCGACCCCGAGGTGCTGGAGTTCCGCTTTCCGGTGCGCTTGGAGAGTTATGCGATCCGCCAAGGCTCGGGCGGCGCCGGGCGTTGGCATGGCGGCGACGGCGGGGTGCGGCGCGTGCGCTTTCTGGAGCCGATGACGGCGGGCATTTTGTCCAACGGGCGCGTCCATCCGGCCTTTGGCATGGCGGGCGGTCTCAGTGGCTTGCCGGGCATCAACCGCGTGGTGCGCGCCGATGGCAGTGTGCAAGAGTTGGCGCACATTGGCCAGGTGGAGATGCAGGCGGGGGATTTGTTTGAGATCCACACGCCGGGCGGCGGTGGTTTTGGCAAGGCTTGAACGCCTGCGCAGCGTCAAAAACCTCTGGCTTAGGTAAATGCCTGCCGAATCGATCGAGTCGGCAGGCCGGGTGTGACAGCATTTTTAGTTTTTGGCGGGCGCGGGTTTGGCGGCTGCTTCAGCAGGTTTGGCGGGTTTGGCCGCAGCCTTGTCGGCGCTTGCGTCCTTGGCGGCTGGCTTTTGATCGGCCACTTTGACGGTGTAAGCACTGCCTTGCACCCGCACACCTTGCTCGGACAAGCTGCTGGCCTTTTGGGGGCCCAAGCCTTTGACCCGGTTGGTGGCATCTTCCCAGTCCTTGAACGGGGCCTTTTTGCGTTCGTCCATCACCGCCTTGGTCAGCACCGGCCCCACGCCCTTGAGTGCATCCAGCTCCACCTCGCTGGCTTTGTTCAAATCAATTTGTTGGGCCCAGGTCAGTCCCGCGAAGCCAAGGGTCAGCAATACACCTGCGATTTTTTTCCACATGTCGGCTCTCCTCTGGTTGACTGCAAAAATGTGCAGTGCGGTCCATTGTGGGAAAGCGCAATCGGCTTGCGAAGAGGTTTACGGCTTAAATTGAAACAAAATGTATTAATATTTAAGCTGTCAATTTGTTCTCAAGCCGCCTGGTGTTCCAGCTTGCGACCAGCGATCAAAGCAGTGAAAAAACCATTGAACCACTGCATGTTCACAGGCTTGGCCATGAAGATGGTGCCCTCTGGCAAGCCGCCGCGGGCCGCGATTTCTTCCTGTGACAAGGCAGAGATCACCAAGCAAGTCATGCGTTGAAATTGGGCTGAGTGTTTGAGGGTGCGCAGCAGCTCAAACCCATCCACCCCGGGCATGTTCAGGTCGGCAATCAGCACATCGGGTTGGATGCTGGCCATGTCAATGAGGGCCTCCAGACCAGACGACATGGCCGTGCAGTCCACAGGCATTTCGCAGCGGTTGCAGAAGTCGCGCACCATGTCTCGGGTGACGGGATCGTCTTCGACCAGCAAAACCCGCAGCCTGTACTCACGGCTTTCGCCGGGACTCATCAGCATGTTGTGTTTTTTCTGGTACTCGCGAATCGAGGGCATGGAGATACGGCGGTGGCCGCCTTGTGTCTTCCAGGCCTGCAATTCGTTTTTTTCCACCAAAGTCTGGATGGTGCCCACCGACAAGCCCAGCAATTTGGCTGCGTAGGTGGTGCCACAGTAGTCTTCGGGCGTGTCGGGTGTGGGATGTGTTTGCATGGCTTTATTTTAGTGATAAAAATGCCAAATGGATTAAAAGGAATACTTTTTTACCGTTATAGAAACATCTTGAAACAAATTAAACGGAGCAATCCCATCGAGGTGTCTTCTCCGTACCGAGGGCCGGTCCCGTCCGCGACAAACGCAAAGCCTCTGCCAGCGGGGTGCGCCCTTAATATGACGGCCAATAACAGGAGACCCTTTGATGCCCGCTCACGCTGCTGTATGGCCTGCTCGCCTGCCTTTCCGGATCACCGCGCCCGCCACTTCCTTGTGGATGAACCTGGCGATCAGTGCTTTGCGATACCCGGACAAGGCTGCGCTGGTATTCATGGGGCGGGTCTGGACCTACCACGAACTGATGGTCAGCGCCGAACAATTGGCGGGTCAACTCAAAGCCTTGGGTGTACAAGCCGGTGACCGCGTGGTGTTGGACATGCAAAACTGCCCACAGCTGGTCATCACCCACTTTGCCATTTTGCGCATCGACGCGGTGGTGGTGCCAGTCAATCCAATGAACCGGGCCGAAGAGCTCAAGCATTACATCACCGACCCCGACACGAAATTGGCCGTGACCACGGCCGATCTGGCCCCTGATTTGGCGCAGGCCAGTGCGGCACTGGCCCCCGAGGAGCGTCTGAAGCATTTGGTGGTGACGCAATTCACCGATGTGTTTGACCCCGATACGGTCGGCCCCGTAGACATGCCTGAGGCCTGGCGTCCCTGGTTGCTGCCGGTGCGGCCTTTGCCCAAGCTGGAGTCGGGCCATGTGCACGCCTGGGCCGATCTGATGGCGGCCCCAGCAGTGGACTTGCCCCCGCCTCAGGCCAAGACGGATGACCTGGCCATCTTGCCCTACACCAGCGGCACTACCGGCTTGCCCAAGGGGTGCATGCACACGCATGGCTCCATCATGCACAACGCCATGTCCAGTGCCTTGTGGGGCAATGGCACGCCAGAAAACGTGACCTTGTGTGTGGTGCCCATGTTCCACATCACCGGCATGGTCAGCGTCATGCACACCAGCATTTTGCTCGGGGCCAGCTTGGTGCTGATGCCGCGCTGGGACCGCGATGTGGCAGGGCATTTGATCTCGAAATGGGCCGTGACGCACTGGACCAACATCCCGACCATGGTGATTGACCTGCTGGGCAGCCCGAACATGGACCGCTATGACCTGAGCAGCTTGGTCTACATTGGCGGTGGCGGTGCGGCCATGCCTGAGGCCGTGGCGCAACGTTTGCTTGAACAGTTCGGACTGCGTTATGTGGAGGGTTATGGCCTGACCGAAACGGCCGCGCCTTCGCATTCCAACCCGCCTGATGCGCCCAAGAAACAGTGTTTGGGCATCCCGTTCATGAGCGTGGAGGCGCGCATTGTGGACCCCGAGACCCTGGCCGAGTTGCCACCGGGCGAGTCGGGCGAGATCGTGATCAGCGGTCCGCAAGTGTTCAAGGGTTACTGGAAGCGGCCCGAGGCCACGGCGGCGGCATTTTTTGAGCGTGACGGCTACCTGTTTTTCCGCTCCGGCGACATGGGGCGGGTGGATGAAGAGGGTTACTTCTTCATGACCGACCGTTTGAAGCGCATGATCAATGCCAGCGGTTTCAAGGTTTGGCCCGCGGAGGTCGAAGCCCTGATGTTCCGCCACCCTGCGATTCAAGAGGCCTGCATCATCGCCACCCGAGACGCCTACCGTGGCGAGTCGGTCAAGGCGGTGGTGGTTTTGCGGCAAGACCACAAAGGCCAAGTCAGTGAGCAAGACATCATCGACTGGTGCCGTGAGAACATGGCGGTTTACAAAATGCCCCGCGCTGTGAGTTTTGTCGATGCCTTGCCCAAAAGCGGCAGCGGCAAAGTCATGTGGCGGGCCCTGCAAGAGGCCGAACTGGCCACCGTGCAGACGCCTGCGAAAGCTTGAGTCACAGCCGATCTTCTTTTCCCCATGAGCCTCAGACTTTCCATCCTTGACCAATCCGCCGCCGCCTCAGGGCGTGGACAAGACGCGACCATCCGGCAGACCCTGGAGTTGGCGCAAAAGGCCGAGGCTTGGGGCTATGACCGCTTTTGGGTCAGCGAGCACCACAGCCACCCCAGTATCGTGGGCAGCGCCCCCGAAGTCTTGATGGCTGCGATTGCCGCCCGCACCCAGCGCATCCGCATCGGCAGCGCGGGTGTGATGCTGCCCCATTACTCGGCGCTCAAGGTGGCCGAGCAGTTTCGGGTGCTGGACGCTTTGGCGCCGGGCCGCATCGACCTCGGCGTGGGCCGCGCGCCGGGCAGCGATGGGCGCACCGCGCAATTGCTCAACCCTGATCGCAATGCGTCCGAGCGTTTTCCGCAGCAGGTCATGGAAATGCAAGCTTGGGTGAGTGGCCACAACTTGCCACCCGGTCACCCGGGGCATAACGTGTATGCCTATCCGCTGTCAGAGACCTCGCCCGACGTCTGGATGCTGGGCAGTTCGGACTACGGTGCCCAGTTGGCGGCGCACTTGGGGCTGCCCTATGCGTTTGCCTACTTCATCACCGACGGACAAGGCGCTGACGAGGCGCTGCAGATTTACCGAGAAACTTTCCGTCCCAGTGCAGCGCTGCAAAAGCCCCACGCTGCCCTGTGCGTCTGGGCCCTGGCCGCCGACACCGATGAAGAAGCACTGCATTTGTTCGAGAGTCGCGCCCGTTGGAAGATGGACCGCAACCTGGGCCGCATCGGGTCGTTGTTGCCACCCGAAGAAGCGGTACGCGATTACAGCCCAGCCGAGCAGTTTGCTTTGGAGCGCCTGCGAGAAGGGGCCTTGATCGGCTCTGCCGCCACGGTGGGCCGCAAATTGCGCCAACTGGCCGCGCGGCTGGAGGTGCAAGAGTTGGTGGTCATCACCTGGACGCATGACCCTGCAGCGCAAATGCGCTCTTACGAGTTGCTCGCCCAAGAATTTGGATTGACGGCAAACTCGGCGCTTTGATTTTTTAAACAAACAGGATTTTTGACATGTTCACCACCGCGATCGCTGGCAGCTTGCCCAAACCCGCTTGGCTGGCCGAGACCGAAAAACTCTGGCCCCAGTGGACCACCCAGGGCCCCGAGCTTCAGCAAGCCAAGGCCGATGCCACGCTGTTGTGGATCAAGGCGCAGGAAGACGCAGGGCTGGACGTGATCGGTGACGGCGAACAAGCCCGCCAGCACTTTGTGCACGGCTTTGTGGAGCAGGTCGAGGGCATCGACTTTGTAAACAAAGTCACCATGGGCATCCGCAACAACCGCTACGACGCGCAGGTGCCCCAGGTCATCGCGCCGCTGCGTTTGAAGGGCCGCGTGCACGCTTTTGAAGCCCAGCTGGCCCGTGCCCACACAAAAAAGAAACTCAAATTCACATTGCCTGGCCCGATGACGATTGTGGACACCGTGGCCGACCGCTTTTACGGCGACAAGGTCAAGATGGCCATGGCCTTTGCCGAGTTGCTCAACCAAGAAGCGCTGGCGCTGCAGGCCGATGGCGTGGACATCATCCAGTTCGACGAGCCCGCCTTCAACGTCTACATGGACGACGCGGCCGACTGGGGTGTGAAAGCGCTGGAGGTGGCCGCGCGCGGCCTGACCTGCACCACCGCCGTGCACATTTGCTACGGCTACGGCATCGAAGCCAACAACAACTGGAAAAAGACTTTGGGCGACGAGTGGCGTCAGTACGAAAAAGTCTTCCCAGCCTTGGCCAAGAGCAGCATCCAACAAGTCAGCTTGGAGTGCATGCACTCGCATGTGCCGATGGAGATGATGAAGCTGCTCGAAGGCAAAGACGTGATGGTGGGCGTGATCGACGTGGCCAACCCGGCCATCGAAACGCCTGAAGAAATCGCCGACACCATTGGCCGTGCCTTGCAGTTCGTGCCCAAGAACCGCCTGATCGCCTGCACCAACTGCGGCCTGGCCCCCATGAGCCGCGCCGTGGCCGAGGCCAAGCTCAAAGCCTTGGCCGAAGGCGCGAAACTGGCCAGCCAGCGTTACGCTTGATTCAGGACTGAGCGCAGTCCTCAAGGGCGATGTCGTCTGGCATGCTGAGCACGCCCGTGGCCGGGTCATAGCCGACCCGGCGCAGGTGCAGGGCCAGCGCCGCATCCATGGATTGCCTGTGGTTGCCAAACCATTGCCCCAGTTCGGCCGCCATGTTGCGGATCGGTGCCAAGTCGCCAGATTCGCCCGCGTGCAGGCCTTCTTGCATGACTTTTAACACCACCTTGTGTTGCGTGCTGTGGATGTGGTCTGAAGAAAATTGCGTCATGTGCATCCAGCGGTCTTCCCGCTCAAAAACGCGGGCAGTGTGTTGCACCAGATCGCGCCAGCGTGATGCCAAAACTGGATCGGGGGCTTCATGCGCCAGATCCAGTAAGGTGACCAAAGTTTTGTACTCATCGTCCATGCCGGGCATGTCCAGCGACAAGCCGTCGCTCCATTGCAGTCTGCTCATCGTCGGTCCTTTTCTGATGCCACAGCTTAGGTCGCCATGGGACTGCGGGCTTTGACGCAGGTCAGCCTTGAGGATTGAAAACCCTAGCGCTGTGCCATCTGGTCAGAACAGGACCGACTGGGCGTTATGCTTGCGTCCTTTGCCTGATCTCCTGGACGTTTTCATGCCCCAACAAACGCTGCTGCCCCCTTTGACTGCACCTGATCAACTCAAGGCCACTTTGGCCGCGCAAGGCTTTGCGGTGCTCGATGCCGCGAGTGTTGGCGCTTTGACGGGTGTCCCGATCACGGACTTGCAAGCGCTGGAGCCGAGCTGGAACGATTTGCCACCTGACCAGTACCTCAAGGACGGGGGGCGATACCGCCGTCGGCGTCACGCCAGTTTTGAGGTCACAGGCAATCTGGCCCAAGCCACGCCGCACCGTGCCCATTGGCAGCCCTTGTCTTACAACGCCTTGCACGGCGGCATGCAGCGGTGGTTTGAGCCGATGACGCCCGAGGTGGTGCAGCAGGCGGCCTGGCAACAATTGTTGTGCTGGCTGGGCCGTGTGGCTTCAGCAGCGCAAGGCGATCAGACCTGGTTCACCGAAGCCCACCAGTTCCGTATTGACACGACCGATGGCATTGGCCGGCCCACGCCCGAGGGCGCGCACCGTGATGGCGTGAATTGGGTGGCGGTGTTTTTGGTGGGCCGCCACGGCATCAAGGGCGGCGAGACGCGGGTGTTTGACATGGACAGCCCGCGCGGCCAGCGCTTCACCTTAACCGAGCCTTGGTCCGTGTTGCTGCTGGACGATACCCGTGTGATCCACGAAACCACGCCCATTCAGCCCGAACAACCGGGCGGCTGGCGTGACACCTTGGTGGTCACGCTGCGCTCGGGTGGTTTTTTGGACGACCCAGCGCCCTGATCAATCGCGGAAGTTGTCGAAGGACAGCGGCAACTCGGTCATGTCTTTGCGCAGCAGGGCCATGGCTTCTTGCAAGTCGTCGCGCTTGGCACCGGTCACACGCACCGCATCGCCCTGGATGGACGCCTGAACCTTGATCTTGCTTTCCTTGATCAACTTGGTGATCTTCTTGGCGTCTTCGGTCTCGATGCCGTTTTTAACCTTGATCACTTGCTTGACCTTGTCGCCGCCGATTTTTTCGACCTT
>JBIKQY010000053.1:0-10796 GCA_044349465.1 Limnohabitans sp.
GGATGCCCGCGTGCGCCAGGCGACCGATTTCGGTGCCGGTGGCGGGGTTGAACACGGGCAGGGTGCGGCCGCCTTCGGCATCGCACCATTGGCCGTTGATGAACAGTTGGGTGTTGGGGTAGGTCATGGCGGGGTCCAGTCAAAAACAGTCGGCGAAAAGATGGGCAGATTGTGGCGTGAAATGCGCGGGCCGCCGTCAACATCGGGACAGCGCAAGCCCTGCTCAGCGCTCGGCCAGAAAGTCGGACAGGTGCTCGATCAGCACATTCACTCTGTGCGGGATGTAGCGGTTGCTCGGCAAGACGGCGTAAATGCCCAGCAGCGGTGCTTCGAAATCTTGTAACAGCGTGACCACCTGACCGCTTTGTAAAAAAGGCTCAGCAATGAAGTCGGGCTGCAAGGTGATGCCCATGCCCTGAGCGGCCGCCTGCACCAGGGCCAGGCCGTTGTTGGCCTGAATGCGGCCACGCACGGCATAGGCCTGAACTTGTCCGTCCACCCGGTAAGGCCATGCGGCCCCTTTGGCCGTCATGGAATAAACCAGACACTCGTGGTGGCGCAGTTCGTCCGGGTGGCGCAGCGCGCCGTGTTCGGTCAAATAGGCGGGCGAGGCCAGGGTGAGCAAGCGGCAACGCCCCAGGGTGCGCACGATGTCGCCGGGCTGCAGGTCGGCGGTGATGCGGATCGACAGGTCGATGCCTTCTTCGATCAGGTTGGCGCGCTGGTCCGAAAAGTCCATCAACAGCTCGATGTGCGGCTGCGCTTTGGCAAACTGGAGCAAAGCGGGCATGAGCCGCTGTAGACCAAAGCTGATCGGCAGACCCACTCTGATGCGTCCACGCGGCACGGCTTTTTCTTCGGCCAGGCTGGACTCGGCGGCGTCCACCATGTTCAGGATCACGCGGCATTTTTCGAGGTAGGCCGCACCTGCGGGCGTGAGGGTCAGGCTGCGGGTGCTGCGGGTGATGAGTTTGACGCGGAGGTCCTTTTCCAGCGCGGCGATTTGGCGCGTGACCACCGAGCGGGCCACCTGCAACTGATCGGCCACGGCGGTGAATGTGCCCGCTTCGGCCACACGCACAAAAATTTGCATTGCATCGAGTTTGTCCATTGTTGTTGATTTTGCAACAAACATTTGAAGATTGGCTACTTTTTTGAATCGACGGTTGGCCCTACAGTTCTGGCCATCAACAACCCCAAGCCTTGGATGCTGGCGGTTGCCCTGCCAACTTCTGCCCCCCTTCCACCTTCCGCCCGCTAAAGCCCATGACCGCCCCACGCTCCGTTTTGTTTGTGCCCCACGGCTCTCCCATGTTTGCCTTGCATCCTGGTGCGGCGGGCGCGGCCATGACACAGGTTGCGGCACAGCTGGACACGCCCCGCGCCATCGTGGTGGTCAGCCCGCACTGGGAAACCGCCGTGCCCACCGTGGGCTTTGCCACCCGGCCCGAAACCATCCACGACTTTGGCGGCTTTGACCCGCGCCTGTACGAGATGCAGTACCCCGCCACCGGCTGCCCCGAAGTGGCCGCCCAAGTGGTGAACGCGCTGCAAGCGGCTGGCTTGCCGGTGGCACAAGACCCCGGGCGCGGCCTGGACCATGGTGCCTGGATTCCACTGCGCCAAATGTTCCCGGATGCAGACATCCCGGTGGTGCCGCTGTCGGTGCAAAGCCACCTGGGGCCGACACACGCTTACCGCGTCGGGCAGGCACTGGCCACGCTGGCGGCACACAACATCCTGATCATGGGTTCTGGCAACGTGACCCACAACCTGCGCGACCTCATGGTTCTGCGCATGCAAGGCGGCGCCACCCCGGACTATGTGCAGGCCTTTGCCGACTGGATCCACACCCACATGGTCCAGCGGGATGTGACTGGCCTGTTGGACTACCGGCAACAAGCCTCGGGGCAACGCGCCCACCCCAGTGAAGAACACCTCTTGCCACTGTTCACCGCACTGGGTGCTGCGGGCGCTGGCGCACAGCCCGAAGCGTTTTTCCGGGGTATCAGTGACCATGTGATCGCCATGGACGGCTACACATTCCACTGAACACACCAGGAACACCCCATGAACACACACTACACCGGCACCGCCAAAAGCCTGCATTGGCTGATGGCCCTGATGATTTTGGGCCTGCTGGCCCTGGGCTTTTACATGAGCGACCTGCCGCTGTCGCCCCAAAAATTGCAGTACTACGCGTGGCACAAATGGGCCGGCGTGAGCGTGTTCGCGCTGGTGTGGCTGCGACTGATTTGGCGCGTCACGCACCGCCCGCCCGCAGGGTCAAACAGCCTGTCCCGCCGCATGCAATGGGCGGCGCACGCTGGCCATTTTTTGCTGTACGCGCTGATGATCGCCATCCCCTTGAGCGGCTGGCTCATGAGTTCGGCCAAGGGGTTTCAAACCATCTGGTTTGGCGTGTTGCCCATCCCCGACCTGATCGGCAAAGACAAAGCCGTGGGTAAGAGTCTGGCCGAGTTGCACGAAGCCCTGAACATCGGCTTGTTGCTGCTGATCGCAGGCCATGCTGCAGCCGCCCTGTTTCACCACTTTTTCTACAAAGACGACACGCTGCGCCGCATGCTGCCTGCGCGTTGAATGCCCCCTTGATTTGACCCCTTGATTTGAGACCCCCCATGAAAACCGCTTTGAAAAATACCGTCGCCTTGTCAGCGCTCGCCCTGGCCATGCAAGCTCAGGCCGCGCCTTACCAGTCCATCGTGCCGGCCAAAAGCAGCGTCACCTTCAGCTACAAGCAAATGGGTGTGGCCATGGACGGCCGCTTCAAAAAGTTTGCCGCCCAGGTGAACTTTGACCCCGTCAAGGCCGACCAGGGCAAGGCCAGCTTTGAAGTCGATCTGGCCAGCGTGGATGCGGGATCGAGCGAGGCCGATGACGAAGTAGTGACCAAATCGTGGTTCAACGCAGCGGCTTTCCCCAAAGCCCAGTTTGTGGCCAAACAAATCAAGCCAACCGCGCCCAACCAGTACGAAGTGCAGGGCACGCTGAGCATCAAGGGCCTGACGCGTGAGGTGAAATTCCCCATGAAACACACCGTGCAAGGCAAGGACGGTTTACTCACAGGCAGCTTCACCTTGAAGCGCGCCGACTACAGCATCGGTGAGGGCATGTGGGCCAAATTCGATGTGGTGGCCAACGACATCCAGGTCAACTTTTCCATCGCCACCGCCTTGAGCAAATAAACCAGCGATGCCCCCCCGGTAGGAGCCCACCCCGTGGGCGATCGGCGCGGCACGCGCCGCCCTGCGCACCAACACTTGCCGACACGCACAAGATTCCTTTTTTTCAACCCTCAAATTTCTTTTTTCAACAGGAGCTTTCTCATGACATCGTTCAAAAAAATCGCCGCCGCTTTGGCCTTCGCATCGGTGGCTGCAGGCTCGGCCCTGGCCGCGCCCGTGACCTACAACGTGGACGGCTCGCACACCTTTCCGCGTTTTTCCTATTCGCACTTTGGCCTGTCCACACAGCTGAGCAGCTTCAGCAACACCAGCGGCAAAGTGGTGTTTGACGCGCAAGCCAAGACCGGCTCGGTGGACATCGTGATCGACATGAAATCGGTGAACACCGGCTTTGCCGACTTCAATGGCCACATTCAGGGCGAAGACTTCCTGGACACGGCCAAATTCCCCACCGCC
The DNA here is from genome assembly GCA_044349465.1 of Limnohabitans sp. GTDB lineage: Bacteria > Pseudomonadota > Gammaproteobacteria > Burkholderiales > Burkholderiaceae_C > Limnohabitans_A. The sequence continues at coordinate 3,663 of JBIKQY010000053.1, forward strand.
ACCTTCAAGTCGACCCAGGTGGTGTTTGAAGGCGACAAGCCCAAAGCCATCGAAGGCAACCTGACCATCAAAGGCGTGAGCAAGCCCGTGACCCTGACAGTCACCAGCTTTCAGGCCATGCCCCACCCCATGATGAAAAAGCCAGCCTTGGGCGCCAACGCCTTCACTACCGTCAAGCGCACCGAGTTCAATGCCGGCAAATACGCACCTTACGTGGGTGACGAGGTGCGCATCGACATCGCCATCGAAGCTGTGGCCCCTTGATGCGTTAAGCGTTGGGCGTTAAGCAGGTGATGCCCTGCGAACGCCCCCTGCGGGAGCGACGCCCTCGTCGCGATGGCCTCGCAGACGAACCCAGGTGCCTTGGCCAGCAGAGCCGGCCAGTCATGGCATTGCGGCAGGCAGCACCAAGGTGACTTGCAAACCCGTGCCCGAGCATGGGGTTTGCAGTGAAAGTTCACCGCCATACACCTCCACCAAGTCCCTGACAATGGCCAGGCCCAGGCCACTGCCGGGCACCGTCTCGTCCAGGCGCACACCGCGCTGCAAGACGCGGGGCATCTGCTCGGCGGGCATGCCGGGGCCATCGTCTTGAATGTCGATACGGCAGTGCCTTGAACCCTCATCCCTTGTGCCAGTCGCTACGCCATCGGCCCAGGACATCACCCGAATGCGCACCGCGCTGTGCGCCCATTGGCACGCGTTGTCCAGCACATTGCCCAGCATCTCCTGCAGGTCTTGTGCCTCACCGGCAAATTGCACTGGCGCGTCGGCATCGCCCAAGGTGATGCTCAGGCCCCGATGGGCGTGCACGCGCTGCATCACTCGGACCAAGCCTTGCAAGGTGGGAACCACGGGCACGCGCTGACCGGGCAAGCCCAGCGTGGCGGCCATGCGCGAACGGGCCAGGTGCCAGTCGATGTGCCGCCGGGCCGCTTGCACCTGTTCGTTGACCAGCAGCGCCAAATCCGATTGATCGCTTGCCTGCGCAGCCTGCACCAGCACCGTGAGCGGGGTTTTCAGGGCATGGGCCAGATTGCCCGCTTGGGTGCGGGCGCGGGTCACGACCTCGTCGTTGCGACCCAGCACGCTGTTGAAATCGCTCACCAGCGGCTGTACTTCGCTTGGAAAATCGCCGTCCAGGCGCGCAGACCGCCCCGCCCTAACGCTTTGCAAGCCCTGCTGCAAAGCCCGCAAAGGCCGCAAACCCACCGCCACTTGCGCCCATGCGGCCGCCAGCAAAAGCACCAGCAGCGCCGCCAGCGAGACACCCAGCACGCGCTGAAAACCCGCCACCGCTTCGTGTGTGTCTTTCAAATCGCCCGCCACACTCAAGCGCCAGCGCAGCCGCTCGTCGGGCCGCACCGTGCGCTCAAGCACGCGCAATCGGCTGTCGCCCGGACCGGGCAAATCGTGGGCGTGTGTTTGGCCGTCGCGCAGCACATCGGGGGGCAAGGTCAACTGTGCATCCCACAAAGAACGTGAACGCAGCACGCCCGGTTGCACCTGGCCTGGCGTGAGGTCGTCCAACTGCCAATACAGGCCCGACAAGGGCCGCTGCCAGCGCGGATCGGACAGCGCCAGCGCATCGATCACGGGCTGGCCCTGCGCATTGACCGACAGTCGGGCGGTGACTTGGGTCAGCTGTTGGGCCAGGCTTTTTTCAAACTGCCGCAGCACATGTTCGTGAAACAAGCCATTGAGCACCAAACCCGCCAGCACCAGGGCCAGCGACAAACCCAGCAGCGTGGCCGCCAGCAAACGAAAGCGCAGCGAGCCCATCAGGCCTTGGGGCCTGATGTGTTGGGCCTTCATCGCGCCCCCTGCTGGGCCTGAACCAGCCGGTAGCCCAAACCGCGCACGGTCTCGATGTTCAGCGTGGGCAGCTTCTTGCGCAAACGCCCGACAAACACCTCGATGGTGTTGGAGTCACGGTCAAAGTCCTGCGCATAAATGTGTGCAGTCAGTTCGCTGCGCGAGACCACCGCCTCGGGGCGGTGCATCAGGTAATCCAGCACCTTGTATTCGTGGCTGGTCAAAGACACGGTCTGGCCCAGTGCGGTCACGCGACCACTGCGGGTGTCCAACGCCACATCACCTTGGCGCAGCACCGCAGAGGCCACGCCATGGGCGCGCCGGATCAAGGCGCGCACGCGGGCCAACAATTCTTCCATGTGAAAAGGCTTGGTCAGGTAATCGTCGGCCCCGGCATCGATGCCAGCCACTTTGTCGTGCCAGTTGTCACGCGCCGTCAAAATCAGCACCGGCATGCTGTGGCCTTGGTCGCGCCAGCGCTTGAGCACGGTCAAACCATCCATGCGTGGCAAGCCCAAGTCGAGCACCACGGCATCGAACACCTCGCTCTCGCCCAAGAAGTGGGCATCTCGGCCGTTGTCGGCTTGTTCCACCACATACCCCGCCTGGGCCAAACCGGCGCGCAGCTGCTCACGCAAAGTGGGCTCGTCTTCAACCAACAAGATGCGCATGGGTGTTTCTTAACGTGTTTTGTGTTGCAGGATCTCGCCCGTGCGGGCGTCGATTTTGAGTTTGCTCAGGCGGCCATCGGGCTTGAGCACTTTGATCTCGTACTGCCACTGCCGGTCGTGGCTTTCCAGCTCGACTTCCAGCACCTGCCCGGGGTGTTCGCGCTCGATGCGCGCCAACACCTTGGCCAAAGGCATGACCTGTCCGGACTGCACCGCTTGCCGGGCGCGCTCGTGGTCGCCTTTGTCGCTGGCCCATGCACCGCCCTGCCAGGCCACGGTGCACACGGTCAGCACCGCACAGGCCACCCCGCGTGCGCGCAAGACCCTGCCCCAAGCGGACAAGCCTTGGGCTGCTCCGGGCTGTGTGCCAGACAAGACCTTGGCCTCGCGAAGCCACAAAGTTTCAGTGGAATAAAGGGCGTTTTTCACAGCGCCATTGTCCTGCACGAAAGCTGAACCAACCCTGAACAAAGGCTTCAGCTGCCGTTCAAGCGGGGCTTCACACAATGCAGCCATTCGCACATTGAAGCCCTGAAAGGAGAAACCCCATGCGCCCATCGCCCCATCCGTCTCATACACCCCGTGCATCTTGGATTCCCAACCGACTGTGGGCGCTGGCGCTGGTGTGCGCTGGCCAAACCCTGCTCATGCCGAGTGTCCAAGCTGCCGACACCACCCCTGCCCAGCAACTGAGCCACTGGACAGCGCAAGCGGGCGCTCCGGCCCAAGCCGAGCGAGGCCAGGCCTTGTTCAACAACCGCCACGGCGGCGAGTGGTCATGCGCGTCTTGCCACGGCACACCGCCCACGGCGCAGGGCAAGCATGCCAGCACCGGCAAAAACATCGACCCACTGGCCCCAGCCTTCAACGCGAAAGCCTTCACCGACACGGCCAAAACCGACAAATGGTTCAAGCGCAACTGCAAAGACGTGCTCAGCCGCGAATGCAGCGCCCAGGAAAAAGCCGATGTGCTGGCTTACCTGATCCGCATCAAACCCTGAAGCCCCCACGGATCACATGATGGAAACAAAACCCATGAACCCACAGTTGAAAACCACACCGTCCAAACACTGGGCTCGCCCCGTCGCGCCCGCTTGGGTGCTGCGCACTTTGGCAGGCGTCATGTTGAGCAGCTTGGGCTTGTCCGCTGCACACGCTGACGGTTCGCGCATGCCCGCCAAAATTTTGCCGTCCTACACCGCCGAGTGCGCCGCATGCCACACCGCCTACCCGCCCGGCATGTTGCCCGCACGGTCTTGGCAACGCATCATGAAAGGGCTGGACCAGCACTACGGCAGCGACGCCTCCCTGGACGCCAAAACCGTGACCGAGATCGGCCAATGGTTGCAAACCCATGCGGGCACCTACAAGCGCGTGGCCGAAGAGCCGCCGCAAGACCGCCTGACCCGGTCGGCCTGGTTCGAGCGCAAGCACCGCCAGATCGACAAGGCCGTCTGGCAGCTGCCCAGCGTCAAATCGGCGGCCAACTGCGCTGCCTGCCACACCGGCACCGAACGCGGCCTGTTCGACGACCACAACTTGAAACGCCCGGCCGGCCTGAGCGCCTCGCAAAACCGCGCCTGGAACGACTGAAGAAAGCCCCTCATGACCCACAACATGCCCTTGTCTCCTGCAGCCCCGTCTGGTGAACCAATGCGCGCATCGCCTGCGCCCTTGGTCGGCCCGTCTGCACCCACATCCACCAGCGCCACACCCAAAATGGCCGTGAACCCCGCGCCCAGCCGCCTGGTCACCGATGCGCCCATGCGCATGTTTCACGCGCTGTTTGCCCTGAGCTTTTGCGGGGCCTACATCACCGCCGACAGTGAATACTGGCGCTTGGTGCATGTGGTGCTGGGCTACACCTTGGCCGGCATGCTGGCTTTCCGGCTGGTGTACGGACTGGTGGGACCCAGACCGGCGCGGCTGAGCACCTTGTGGCGCAAAAGCAGCGGCACCAGGGCCTGGCTCCAAACGGTCAAAGCTGCGCTGTCTCAAGGCGGCAGTTGGCAAACCGTGGCCTGGCGACAAGGCCCGATTTTGCTCATGGCCGCATCACTGGCCAGCTTGTTGATGGTCGTGTTGCCCCTGACCCTGAGCGGTTATGGCACCTTCCACGAATGGGGCGGGGATGTGGGGGTTGAGGTGTTGGAATCGCTGCACGAGTTTTTTGGCAACACCGCCTTGACTCTGGTGCTGGCACACCTGGCCCTGTTGGTCGGGCAAAGTGTGTGGCGCAAAAAGAACTTGGCCTTGCCCATGCTCACCGGACGCATCGAAGGCAAAGGCCCGGACCTCGTGCCCAGCAACCGCGTCTGGCTGGCCGCTCTGTTGCTGCTCAGCGTGCTGGGCTATTGGGTCTGGGAATTTTTTCTGAGCCGGTCATGATGCGCCGCAACAGACAAAGCCCCTGCCCTCAATCGAGCTTGGCCCCCGAAGCCTTGACCACTTGCGCCATGCGCACATAGTCGGCGGCCAGCAACTTGCCAAAATCGGCATTGCTCAGGTCACGCGGCTCGATGCCTTGCTTGTCCAAGCGCGCCAACACCACCGGGTCTTTGAGCAACTTGCTCACAGCCGCGTTGATGCGGTTGGCCTCGGCGGTCGGGATGGCTGCAGGGCCCAGAAAACCGAACCACGAATCAAACTGATAACCCGGCAAGCCGCTTTCGGCAATGGTGGGCAGCTCGGGCAGGTATTTGCTGCGCTGGGGCGAGGTCACGCCCAACAAGCGCACGCGGCTGTCCTTGGCAAACGCCAGCGCGCCAATGCTGGCGGCAATCACGGCCTGGGCGCGGCCTGACAGCACTTCATTGATGGCTTCGCCAGTGGCCTTGAGTGGGATGTGCACCACATCGATGCCCGCCAAACCGGTGAAGTAGGCCATGGCCAAATGCGTGGCGCTGCCCACACCGGCGCTGGCGTAGTTCATCTTGCCGGGGTTGGCCTTGGCGTAGCGGATGAATTCGGCGGCGGTCTTGGCTGGCACATCGGGGTGCACCATGAGCACATAACTGGCGCTGCCAATGTGGGCCAAGGGTGTGAAGTCTTTTTGCGGGTCGTAGGCCAGCTTGGTGTAGAGCGAGCCTGCAATGTTGTGGCTGGCGGCCGCCGCCACCATCACGGTGCCATCGGCCTCGGCGCGGGCCACATAGCCTGTGCCCACGGTGCCGCCCGCACCTGGGCGGTTTTCCACAATCACCGTTTGGCCCAAGGCCGCGCCCATTTCCTGCGACAGTGCGCGGGCCAAGGTGTCCTGCACGCCACTGGAGGCAAAGGGCACCACGATGCGCACCGTTTTGGTGGATTGGGCTTGGGCCAAGCCCACCGCAGACAGCATGGCCATGCCCAGACTGGACGCCAAAATTTCACGACGTTGCATCATTTGAATTTCCTTGAAGTTCGATCAAACCGTTAAATCAATCAGCCCACGCACACCCGGTCGGCCAAGCGGCGCATGAAGCGCTCGCACCAGGCCAACTGCTCCAGCGTGACCCATTCGTTGGGTTGGTGCGCCTGCGCGATGTGGCCGGGGCCGCACACGATGGTGGGCACACCGGCTTGGTGAAACAGAGCAGCTTCCGTGCCAAACGACACCTTGCCCGCACCGCTGGCCGGGTCGACCTCGGCGCAGTCAAAACACAGGTTCGCGATTTCGCTGTCCGCAGCGGTGGCAAAGCCAGGCAAGACCGATTTGAGTTCGTGCGTGATGCCCGTGCCCGGAGCCACCGCCTGCATGGCAGGCACCAGGCTTTCGCCAAAAGCTTTGGCCCGGGCAAACAAATCTTCGGGCGTGTTCAGGTGGTGGTGGCGAATTTCCCAGGTCACTTCGCACTGGCGCGGGATGATGTTGAGCGCTGTGCCGCCCGCGATCACGCCGGTGTGGATAGTGGTGTGGGGCACGTCGTAAATCGGGTCGAACGGGCCGTTTTGCACCAGCTCGCGGTGCATGTTTTTCAGGTTGGCGACAAACTCGCAGGCGATCTCGACGGCGTTCACGCCCAGTGGCGTGAGTGACGAATGCGCCTCAAAACCGTGCACCGTGGTTTTGTAAGAGTGCTTGCCTTTGTGCGCAATGACCACCTGCATGCCGGTGGGCTCGCCCACGATGCAGCCTGCTGGTTTGAAGCCCTGCGCCTGCATGTCGGCGATCATGCGGCGCACGCCGATGCAACCGACTTCTTCGTCGTAGCTGAAGGCCAGATGAATCGGACGCTTGAGTTTTCTTTTCAGCAACTCGGGCACCATCATCAAACAGATGGCGCCAAAACTCTTCATGTCGGTCACGCCCCGGCCGTACATCTTGTCGCCTTTGATTTCAACTTTGAACGGGTCGGTGTCCCAAGGCTGGCCGTCCACCGGCACCACGTCGGTGTGGCCGGACAGCACCAGACCGCCAATTTTGGTTTCGCCATCGTGCGCGGGCAGCGTGGCCCACAGATTGGCTTTTTGGCCGCTGTCGTCGTAGGTGCGGCTGCAGTCAATACCCAAGTCCTTCAGGTAAGCCTCAGTCCAGTCCAGCAAAGCCAAATTGCTGTCGCGCGAGACAGTGGCAAAGGCGATCCATTTTTCGATCAGGGGCAAGGCGGCCAAGTCGGCGGCCTGCACATTCGCCAAGGCTGCGCGGGAGAGTGGGGCGTTCATGGGG
>JBIKQY010000371.1:0-3135 GCA_044349465.1 Limnohabitans sp.
TCGCCCGTGAATGGGCGCAACACCCGCATCGCCGAGCCTTCGACCCAGGTGACGAACAGGTACAGCGCATAGACCGTCAGACCGACGGGCAAAAAGGTGATCAGACCCCGGAAAAAATAAGCGTAAAGGCGTTTCATGCGGGCGATTGTGACCGGGCCTGAAAAAACTGAAATGTCAGGGGATAGACGAGTTCCCGGGAGCTGCTGCATGATGCGCAACTTATGACCATATCGATACTTGTTTTGGGCGCGGGCATGGTGGGCACCTGCACCGCCTTGCATTTGCAGCAGCGCGGCTTTGACGTGACGCTGGTGGACCGGCGTGCACCGGGCCAGGAAACCTCCATGGGCAATGCCGGCCTGATCCAGCGCGAGGCGGTCGAGCCTTATGCCTTTCCGCGAGAGCCGGGCTTTTTGCTGGACGCGGCTTTCGGTCGCGGTGCCCAAGTGCATTGGCATGCCCAAGGGCTGTGGCAAATGGGCAGCGCATTGCTGCGTTACCGGCACCACTCGCATCCCCAGCGGCACGCCCAGGCCACCCAAGCCTACAGCCGCCTGATCGCCCACGCCACACAGGCGCATGAGCCGCTGATCGCGGCGGCGCTCGCGCAAGATTTGATCTCGCGCGAAGGATTTCGCTTCGTGTTCCGCACGGCCGAGGCCTTCGACGCGGCGGCGCAGCGGGCCGAAGATTTGCACACGCGTTTTGGTGTGCGCTCCCAAGCGGAAAACACCGCCCAACTGGCGCTGGCCGAACCGGCCTTGCAAAAACCCCTGGCCGGTGCCGTGCATTGGCTGGACCCGTGGGCAGTCAACGACCCGGGTGCCCTGGTGCAGCGCTATGCCGACCTGTTTGTAGCGCGTGGCGGCCGTTTGCGGGTGGGCGACGCGGCCAGTTTGCAGGCACAAGGCGCGGGCTGGTCGGTGCACACCGCCGAAGGCCCGGTGCACGCCCAGCAGGCGGTGCTGGCGCTGGGACCGTGGTCCGACGGCTTGATCCGCACGCTGGGTTACCGCTTTCCGTTGTTCATCAAGCGCGGTTACCACCAGCACTACACCTCACCCAGCCAATTGCGGCAGCCCATTTTGGACGTCGAGCGCGGCTATGTGCTGGCCCCCATGCAGCGCGGCTTGCGCCTGACCACCGGTGCCGAGTTTGCCCCCATCGATGCCCCGCCCACGCCGGTGCAACTGGCCAAGGCCGAGATCTTGGCGCGTGAATTGATCGACCTGGGCCAGCCCCTGCCCGAGCCGCCTTGGCTGGGCGCACGCCCTTGCGTCGCCGACATGCTGCCCGTGATGGGCCCAGCGCCACACCACCCAGGCCTGTGGTTCAACTTTGGCCACGCCCACCAGGGCTTCACCATGGGCCCGGTGGCAGGTCGCTTGATGGCCGAAATGGTGAGCGGTGAGCCGACTTGTGTGGACCCGATGCCCTATTCGCCACGGCGGTTTGGGTGATCAGGGCGGGCGCATTGGACGCCAGCGCTCGGGTTTGGCTGGGGCCAGATACCAGTTTTCAGCACACCCGGTAAAAGCTCAAAAACACCCCATCGGGCGCCCGCCGCCCGCTGCCGATGAACTGGCTTTCGCTCAGCCACGCCCACTGGGGCGCTGTGGCTTCGAGCTTGGGTTGGCAGCGAAAGTAAACCTCGTCCGGGTTGACCGGTTGGCCGTTCATGATGCGCTGAGAGTTCTCGAGCGAGGCCACGCGCAAGGCGGTGTTTTGCACAAACACCCGGCTGCCATCGTCCAGCTCGATCACATAGCGGGCGTCCAGATGCGCTTGTGTGCCGCCATCCAGGATCAACTGAAAGTCGGCCCCACCGGCCAACACTTTGCCGTTCACGCGCGCACCTTTCACGGTGCCGCCGGTGATGGGGATCATGCGGCGCAAACCGGCGGGCGTCTGGCCCACTTCCACAGGCGCCGCAATGGTCACCGCCAGGTCGCACAGGTGTTCGAGTCGGGGAGCAGGGAGGGTTTCGGTCATGGGCTGCCTTTACACGTTGCGCTCATTATCTGCGCACCCCCATGCTCTCCACCCAAGACAAACCCGCAGGGGCTGTGGCGACAGCGAAAGTGTGCGTGATCACACATCGAAAGATGTAACAGTGCCTTGACCCCCATCGCGCGGCGGGCGTAAAGTGGCATCGCTGACATCGGGAAACCGATCGAAGCATCCACTGGGGTGCATTCATGCACCCCGCCCATCAGAACGATGAAGCTTCTTTTGGGCAAACCCTGGGACGATCCTCTCGTGACGACCCATCGGCCCGACCAGTTCGCTGGTCGGGCTTGTTTTTTGGGGTTTGGGCCGTCGGCAGCACGTTCCAGCTGCGACTTGTTCAGCGTCAGTCCAGACTCAGACCGATCTTGCGCGACACCGCGCCCCATTTGGCAAAGTCCTTGGCCACTTTGGCGACGGCTTGCTCGGGCGTGCTGCCGATCACGATCTGGTCGGATGCTTTGAGCCGCTCGGTGGCCTCAGGGGTGCGCAGCGCGTCGACCACCGCTTGGCGGAATTTGGCCACGATGTCATCTGGCACTTGTTTGGGGGCCATCAAAATCAGGCTGAAATCGGCCTCGTAGCCTTTCACCCCGGCTTCATCCACGGTGGGCACTTCGGGCAAAGAGGGCGAGCGCGCTTGGCCCGACACCGCCAGCGCCGTCAGCTTGCCCGAACGCACATGCGGCAGCACTGTGGGCCCGGCCAGCAAACCGCAAGGCACCTGGTTGGCCAGCACGTCCTGCATGGCGGGGGCGGGGCCTTTGTAGGGAATGTGCGTCATCTGCATGCCGGTCATGCTCAGCAGCAACTCTGTGGACAAGTGCCCCGGCACACCCGCGCCGCCAGAGGCATAGCTCAAGGGCATGGTTTTGGATTTGACGATCAGCTCGGACACCGTCTTGACGCCCAGCGAAGGGTTGCACACCAGGGTTTGGCTGAACGAAGACAACACACTGATGGGCTTCAAATCCTCGAGCTTGAAGGGCATGGATTTATAGACATGCGGGTTGACGGTGAGCAACGTGTCGGTCGCGAACAAAAAGGTGTAGCCGTCGGGCGCGGCGCGCGCTACGCTGGCTGCGCCGATGTTGCCACCCGCGCCGGGCTGGTTCTCGATCACGATGG
>JBIKQY010000372.1:0-3134 GCA_044349465.1 Limnohabitans sp.
ACCGGGCTTTTTGCCGGAGTTTTCTGCCCTGGCTTTTGGTCTGGGCGTGCTGGCCACGCTGGCTTGGGCCTGGTTGGTGAAGTGGCGCATTGGCCACCACCGCGCCGCCCTTTGGAAAAGCATGGTCTTGCCTGCCTCTGGCGCCGTGCTGTGCTGGCTGCTGCTCATGAGCCTGTGGTTGCCCCTGCTCAACTTTGCCCGCAGCTACGGCCCCACCGTGCAAAAAGTGCAAGTGGTCACTGGCACCGCCCGTTGTTTGCAATACGCAGGCATCAGCCAGGCCCAAGGCGCAGCCCTGCTGTTTCACGCGCGGGTCCGACTGCAAGCGGCCACCCAACCCAGTGCCGAGTGCCCCTGGTTGGTCATGGACGAGAAGAACCTGCCCTTGCTCGACGATCGCCTCAAGACCCTGGGCTGGACGCCCGAAGCCACTGCGGCCCGGCTGGGTGAGCGCAGCGATCGCCTGCTGATCTTCCGCCCCTCACCGCCACACCAACACGACACGCCCTCCCAGCCAGACGCGGCCAGCAACTGAGCCATGTCCGAGCTGCGCACCATCTCCCGCCATGCGGGCACTGTGCTGGTCGGGCAGCTGGCCGTCATGGCCTTTAGCGTGACGGACACCGTCATTGCCGGCCGTTACAGCCCCCATGCGCTGGCCGTGCTGTCTGTGGCCTCGGCCATTTACATCAGCATTTATGTGGCGCTCAATGGCATGATGCAAGCGCTGCTGCCGGTCTGGGCCGAGCTGCATGGCGGCAACCGACGCGCCGAGATCGGACGCTCGGTGCGCCAAGCGCTGTACATCTCGGCGATCGCGGCAGCGCTGGGCATCACCGGTTTGTGGTTCCCTGACCCCTGGCTGTCATGGACCCAAGTGCCCACCGAGCTGTGGCCCGATGTGCGGGCCTATTTGCGCGTACTGGCCTTGGCGCTGGTGCCTACCTTGCTGTTTCGCATTTACAGCACACTCAACCAAAGCCTGGGCTATCCACGCTTGGTCACTTGGCTTCAGGCGGGGGCCGTGTTCGTGAAAATTCCTTTGTCGGTGCTGCTGACCTTTGGCGCTGGCGATGTGCCGGGCCTGGGCGTGGTGGGCTGCGCCTGGGCCACGCTCGCGGTGAACAGCCTGATGCTGCTCACCGGGCTGTGGCTCTTGCGCACGCAAGACATTTACCGCCCCTACCAGCTGTGGCGTCTGCCTGAAAAACCCCAGTGGCCTGTATTGCGGCAATTTTTGCGCTTGGGCGTGCCCGCCGGGCTGTCCATCATGGTGGAGGTGACGTCCTTCACCCTGATGGCGCTGTTCATTGCGCGCCTGGGCTCGGTGGCCTCGGCCAGTCACCAGATTGCGGCCAGTTTGGCCTCGGTGCTGTACATGGTGCCGCTGGCTCTGGGCATCGCCAGCAGCGCACGCACCGGTTATTGGTTGGGCGCGGGTCAGCCCCAGCGCGCCCGGCAAGCAGCGGGCTTGGGCATCGGCCTGGCCATCGGCGCGGCGGTTTTGTGCGCTGCGGCCTTGCTGCTGGGCCGCGAAACGATTGCCCTCGCATTCACCAACGACCCGCTGGTGGCACAAACTGCCATGGTGTGGCTGGTCTGGGTGGCTATTTTCCACCTGACCGATGCGGTGCAGGTGGTCTGCGCCTTCTTGCTGCGTTGCTACCGCGTCACCATCACGCCGCTGCTGATCTACACCGCTTTTTTATGGGGCTTGGGCCTGTATGGCGGTTACCTGTGGGCCTACGACGATTCAGCGCTGAGCGGCTGGCTGCAATGGACCAGCCGCCCGGCTGTGGACACTTTCTGGATCAGCAGCAGCTTGGCTCTGGCGACAGTATCTGCACTGTTTGCGTCGCTGGTGTGGCGTGTGTCACGGCCTGGCACAGGCTCAACCGCCCAGGTCTGAGGCACTGACCATGGGCTTAGACTTGGCCTGAATTCATCAAAAATTCACACAAAACAACGACAGTTGCTTTTTTGATGATGCCCCACACCATGACACCCACACACGCCATCGATGAAGCCCAAATGCGCCAGCTGCGCGAAGACCTGCTGGACAGCATGGACGAAGAGCTTGAGCTGGAGCTCGACGACCGTTGGGGCGCTGAAGCAGCGGCCAACGATGGCCAAGTGGGTGACCGTATCCGTTATTTCCGTGAACTTTTGCGCCTGCAGTCCGAGCTGGTGATGCTGCAAGACTGGGTGGTCAAAACCGGTCACCGCATGGTCATCCTGTTTGAGGGCCGTGACGCAGCCGGCAAAGGCGGCGTGATCAAACGCATCACGCAGCGCCTGAACCCCCGCGTGTGCCGCGTGGCCGCACTGCCCGCGCCCAACGACCGCGAAAAAACCCAGTGGTACTTTCAGCGCTACATCTCGCACCTGCCCGCTGCGGGTGAAATCGTGTTGTTTGACCGCAGCTGGTACAACCGCGCTGGCGTCGAAAAAGTCATGGGGTTTTGCAACGACGACGAATACGAAGAGTTCTTCCGTTCGGTGCCCGAGTTCGAAAAAATGCTGGTGCGCAGCGGCATTCAGCTGGTCAAGTACTGGTTCTCCATCACCGATGACGAGCAACACGCCCGTTTTTTGGGCCGCATCCACGACCCGCTGAAACAGTGGAAGCTCAGCCCCATGGACCTGGAAAGCCGCCGCCGCTGGGAAGACTACACCCACGCCAAGGAAACCATGATCGAGCGCACACACATTCCAGAAGCACCTTGGTGGGTCGTGCAGGCTGTGGACAAGAAAAAAGCCCGACTCAATTGCATTGACCACCTGTTGGCACAGGTGCCCTACCACGAGGTGGAGCACCCGCAAGTTGAACTGCCAGGACGGGTGCGCAACCCGGACTACATCCGTCACCCGGTGCCGTCTGAAATGATTGTTCCGGAAAAATACTGAGCAGGGGTTGCGCTTTTTTGTAGGTCGGTGCCTTCAGGTCCGACATGCGGTACGTTAATCACTGCCCTTTCAAGCCAAGATCTGCAGTAACGCCTGGCCCATGCGAATCTGCACACCCGGCGCTATGTCCTCAGCCAAGGCAAAGCCTTTGGGCACAAACACCAAAATGGTGGAGCCATGCTCGAACCAGCCCATTTCCTGGCCCTTGGCATAGGCCGCATCACAAG
>JBIKQY010000373.1:0-3115 GCA_044349465.1 Limnohabitans sp.
TCGGTGGCGGGCAAAGACGGCAACCCCAACGCCAGCGCTTACAGCGCGAGCAAGGCGGCCGTGATTGGCCTCACCAAATCGCTGGGCAAAGAGCTGGCCGATACCGGTGTGCGCGTGAACTGTGTCACCCCGGCGGCTGTGAAGACGGCGATCTTTGATCAAATGACGCCCGAGCACATCCAGTTCATGCTCTCCAAAATTCCGATGGCCCGTTTTGGCGAGCCCGAAGAAGTCGCCGCCATGGTGACTTGGTTGAGCACCGAAGAATGTTCCTTCTCCACCGGCGCGGTCTTTGACCTGTCCGGTGGCCGCTCCACTTATTGATTTTTTGAAAACTGAAAGGCACCCATGAAACTCGTTCGTTATGGCCAACCCGGCAAAGAAAAACCAGGTCTGATCGACGCCGAAGGCCGCTTGCGCGACTTGAGCGGTGTGGTCAAAGACATCTCTCCCGATCTGCTGAACGACAAGGCTCTGGCCAAGTTGGCCAAAGTCAAAACCGAAAAGCTGCCCCTGGTGCGCGGTAAAAAGCGTTTTGGCACGCCCATCTCGTACACCAGCAAGTTCATCGCCATCGGCCTGAACTATGCCGACCATGCGGCCGAGTCGAACATGCCCATCCCCAAAGAACCCATCGTGTTCACCAAAACCATCTCCTGCATTCAAGGTGCGGATGACGATGTGATGCTGCCCAAAGGTTCCAAGAAAACCGACTGGGAAGTCGAACTGGGCATCGTCATCGGCACGCGCACCCGCTATGTCACGCAAAAAGACGCGCTCAACCATGTGGCCGGCTACTGCGTGGTCAACGACGTGAGCGAGCGTGAATACCAACTCGAGCGCGGCGCCACTTGGGACAAGGGCAAGGGTTGCGACACCTTCGGCCCCGTGGGCCCTTGGCTGGTCACGCGTGACGAAGTGCCCAACCCGCAAGCCTTGGGCATGTGGCTCGATGTGAACGGCGTGCGTTACCAGACCGGCAACACCAAGACCATGATTTTTGGTGTGGCCAAGTTGGTCAGCTACGTGAGCCAGTTCATGACGCTGGAGCCCGGTGACATCATCACCACTGGCACACCACCGGGCGTGGGCATGGGTGTCAAGGTGGACGGCAAGTCTGCCCCTGTGTACCTCAAGCGCGGCGATGTGATGCATTTGGGCATCGACGGTCTGGGCGAGCAGACTCAGAAAGTCGTGGCCTTCAAGCTCTGATGCCCGACCAGCCGGGCCTGTGGTCTTGACCGCAGACCCGGTGGCGCCTTGGCGCTGCAGGGCGCGCTGCGCTGCCACTTGCACGGTTCACCCGAGACGTTGTCAGGTGAACCTTGCCCCAAAGCCCCTACACTTGAGGGCTATGTCCGAGCCCACATTCCCCCTCCAAACCGCCCCCTCAACCGGGCCTGTTCAAACAGTCGCCATTTCGCTGGACGACCGCAGTTACGACATCCAGATTGGCCAAGGCCTGCTGAGCAGCCCTGCTGCTTGGACCGGTTTGCCCAAGGCCAAGACCGCCATGATCGTGACCAACGACACGATTGCCCCGTTGTACGAGGCCGCTTTGCGCCGTGCCATTGCCCCGCATTACAAGCAGGTCTACACCGTGGTGCTGCCCGACGGCGAGGCGCACAAAGACTGGCAAACCCTGAACCTGATTTTTGACGCGCTGCTGGGCCAAGGCTGCGACCGCAAGACGGTGCTGCTCGCTTTGGGCGGCGGTGTGGTGGGCGACATGACCGGTTTTGCCGCTGCCAGCTACATGCGCGGCGTGCCCTTTGTGCAGGTGCCGACCACGCTCTTGTCGCAAGTCGATTCTTCGGTGGGCGGCAAAACCGCCATCAACCACCCGCTGGGCAAAAACATGATCGGCGCGTTTTACCAGCCGGTGCGTGTGGTGTGTGACCTGAACACCTTGGCCACTTTGCCCCCGCGCGAGCTGAGCGCGGGCCTGGCCGAGGTCATCAAATACGGCCCAATTGCCGACATGGATTTCTTGGGCTGGATCGAAGCGAACATCGACGCCTTGATGGCGCAAGACCCTACCGCGATGGCGCACGCCGTTAAGCGCAGCTGCGAGATCAAAGCCTGGGTGGTGGGGCAAGACGAGCGTGAGGCGGGTCTGCGCGCCATCCTCAACTTTGGCCACACCTTTGGCCATGCCATCGAGGCTGGTTTGGGCTTTGGCGTGTGGCTGCACGGCGAGGCCGTGGGCTGCGGCATGGTCATGGCCGCCGAGTTGTCGCAGCGGTTGGGCAAGGTTGATGCGGCCTTTGTGGCGCGCCTGCGCGCCATCATCGAGCGTGCGGGGCTGCCAGTGCGCGGCCCTGTGATTGATGCGACCGACAACGCAGGCCATTACATCGAACACATGCGCCTCGACAAAAAAGCCATCGGCGGCGACATCCAGTTTGTGGTGATCGACGGGCCTGGCAAAGCCACCGTGTGCGGTGCGTCCGACGCGATGGTGCGCGAGGTGATCAACGCCTGCTGTGCTTGATGGCCATGTACGCCGAGTCCGTTGAGATCTCGATCGGTTCGCAGTCCAGCTTGTCATCGATGGCCTGCGACCCGGCGCAAACTCGGGGTCGCCGGTTTGCTGAAGCCCCAGCGCCCACGCGCAACGCCTTCCAGCGCGACCGCGACCGCATCGTGCATTCCACCGCGTTCAGGCGGCTGGTCTACAAGACGCAAGTGTTTCTGAACCACGAAGGCGATTTGTTCCGCACGCGCCTGACGCATTCGCTCGAAGTCGCGCAACTGGGTCGCTCGATCGCCCGCGCCCTGGGCCTCAACGAAGATTTGGTCGAAGCCGTGGCGCTGGCGCACGACCTGGGCCACACGCCTTTTGGCCACGCGGGGCAAGATACGCTGAACGAATGCATGGCCGATCACGGCGGCTTTGAGCACAACCTGCAAAGCTTGCGCGTGGTCGACCAACTCGAAGAGCGCTACCCCGCGTTCGACGGGCTCAACCTGAGCTTTGAAACCCGCGAAGGTGTGCTCAAGCACTGCTCACGCGCCAATGCCGAGCATCTGGAGCAGACCGAGCCGGGCGGTGTGGGGCGGCGTTTCATCGACCGCACCCAACCCAGCCTGGAAGCACAGTTGTGCAACCTGG
>JBIKQY010000374.1:0-3104 GCA_044349465.1 Limnohabitans sp.
GTTGGTGGCGCTGTTGCCGGCAATGACCGCCGCCGGGTCACCGGGGGCCAACCTCAGGATGAGGAAGACCACCAGCGACACGACGAGCAGGACCGGCAGCACCGCCAGCAGGCGGCGCAGGACGAATTGAAACATCGCTCAGGACCTGATCAGTTTTTCTTGAGGTTCCACATGGCCGGGATACCGGGGGTTTGCAGCAAGCCACTCACATTGCTGCGCAGCACGGTGGGTGAGCGGTACTGACCCAAAGGTGCGTGGGTGGCCGTTTCGAAGGCCACGGCTTGAATCTGGCTGGCCAGTTTCTTTTTCTCTTCGGTAGTGCCAGCGCGGGCGAAACTGGCCTTCAGGGTTTCAAGGCGAGGCTCGTTTTGCCAGCCGAACCATCCGGTGTCACCTTTGGCGTTGAGCATGGCCATGGCCAACGGGTTGGAGATGTCACCGGCCGTCCAAGCGGTCAGGAAGGCGTTCCAGCCACCGGCTGCAGGCGCGTCTTTCTTGGCGCGGCGGGCCAACAAAGAGGCCCAGTCCATTTGCTGGAAGTCCACCTTAAAACCTGCAGCTTCGAGTTGCTGCTTGGCCACCAAGGGGATCTTGGCGATCGAGGCCAAGTCGGTGGGGCGCATCAAGAGCACGGGGGTGTTGTCGTAACCCGCTTCTTTCAGCATTTCGCGGGCTTTGGCTGGGTTGGCGACGCCAGTGAAATAACCGGTGTTTTCATCCGCATAAGTCGTGCCGCAAGGGAAGATGCTGCGGCACAGCTTGCCCAACTCGGGCACGCCGATCTGGGTGTTGATGTAGGCCTGCTGACCCATGGCCACCATGGCGGCTTGGCGGATCTTGGGGTTGTCAAATGGCTTGTGCAGGTGGTTAAAGCGCATGATGAACTGCAGACCCGCTGGCGAGAAGTCATCGACCTTCAGACCCTCGGTTTTCTTCAGGGTCTCGTACTGCTCAAAGCTGGGCTGCTCGACCATGTCCACTTCACCCGCTTTGATGGCGTTGAACTGGGTTTGCGGGTCGCGGATGATGACCCACTCCACACGGTCAAAGTGGACCGGGCGGCCACCGGCCATGCCGCTGGGCGCTTCGGCGCGGGACTTGTATTTGGTGTTGCGCGTGTACACCGCCAAGGCACCGGGCTTGAACTCGTCGGCTTTGAAGATGAAGGGGCCCGAGCCAATGTGCTCCTTGATTTGCTCAGCGCCGGGCGTGGCCGCGATGCGCGCGGGCATGATGAACGGCACGTTGGACGAGGCCTTGCCCAAGGCGTCGATCACGATGCCGCTGGGCTCCTTGAGGACCATGCGGAAGGTGCTGGCATCGGGGGTTTCGTAGCGGTCGATGAAGGTGTTCAGAATGCCGCCCATGGCGTCGCGGCTGGCCCAGCGCTTGAGCGAGGCCACCACGTCTTCGCTGGTGACGGGCTTGCCGTCATGGAACTCCAAGCCAGCGCGAAGTTTGAAAGTCCAGGTCTTGCGGTCGGGGGAGTTGGTGTAAGTGTCCACCATCTGGGGCTTGATGTTGCCCTGGGCATCTTCGGAGAACAGCGTGTCGTAAATCATGTACGCATGGTTGCGCGTCACGTAGGCCGTGGTCCAGATCGGGTCGAGCACCGCCAGGTTGGCGTGCGGCACAAAGCGGAACACTTTGTTGTCTTGCGCTTGGGCTTGGGCCGCCAAGGGGGTCAGCATGCTCAAACCCAACAAGCCAGTGGCGGCAAACAGAACACGTCTCTTCATGATCAGATCTCCAAAAATAGGAACAGTTGAAAATTCATGATGACAGCTTTCAAAACGAACAAGCGTCACCTTTGCGCAAATCGGAGTCGGGGTTTTCACCAGTGGCTGATCACCCGTCGACCGCTTTCATAATACAAATAAACCCGAGAGCAAAACCCTATGGTCAACCCTGATACTTCAGCACTGGATTTGTCCCGCGCCATTCACCTTAAGCAGGTGTCGTGCCAGGAAGTCATGCAATCCACACTCGATCGCATTGCGCAACTCAATCCGCAGTCCAATGCCATCGTCAGCCTTCAAGAACCCGAACTTTTGATGGCACAAGCGCGCGAACGCGATGCGCAATTGGCCCGTGGCGAATCCATGGGCTGGATGCATGGCATGCCCCAAGCGATCAAAGACCTGTCCAATGTGGCCGGTTTGCGCACCAGTTTGGGCAGCCCGCTGATGAAGGACTTTGTGGCCCCTGAAGACGGCCTCATGGCCCAGCGCATGAAAGCCGCCGGGGCCATCGTGATTGGCAAAACCAACACGCCCGAATTTGGTCTGGGCTCGCACACCTTCAACGAGGTGTTTGGCCCCACCCGCAACGCCTGGGACCCGAGCAAAACGGCGGGTGGCAGCAGCGGCGGCGCGGCCGTGGCGCTGGCCCAGCGCCTGCTGCCGGTGGCCGATGGCTCGGACTTCATGGGCAGCTTGCGCAACCCCGCGGGCTGGAACCATGTGTTTGGCATGCGCCCCTCGCAAGGGCGTGTGCCCATGTCGCCCGCGCAAGACGTGTTCATTGCCCAGCTGGGCACCGAAGGCCCTATGGGCCGCCATGTGCGCGATGTGGCCATGCTGCTGTCGACACAAGCCGGGGCTCATCCCTCCAGCCCCTTGAGCCTGACCGATGACCCGGCCGTGTTTGCGGGATCCTTGGACAGCGACCCCAAGGGCCAGCGCGTCGGCTGGCTGGGCAACCTGCAGGGCTACCTGCCCATGGAAGAAGGCGTTCTGGAGGTGTGTGAATCGGCGCTGAACAGCTTGTCGGGCATGGGCTGCACCGTGGACGAAGCGCGGCTGGGCATGCCGCCTGAGCAAATTTGGCAAGCCTGGCTGGTGTGGCGGCAGGCTTTGGTGGGGCCGCGCATCGCGCCCTTCCTCATCAACCCGGCCAACCGGGCGCACATCAAAGCCGAGGCGCTGTGGGAGCACGACCTGTCACTCAACCTGACAGGGGCCCAACTCATGGCCGCTAGCGCCAGCCGCACGCGCTTTTACCAAAGCATGCTGCAGCTGTTTGAAAAATTCGACGTGTTGGCCATTCCGGTGGCCCAGGTCTGGCCCTTTGATGTGTCGCTGCGCTGGCCGCAAAGCATTGCA
>JBIKQY010000375.1:0-3090 GCA_044349465.1 Limnohabitans sp.
GCACAGCTTCGTTGAATTGAGCGGCAATGTGCCCGGCCCAGGCGCCTGCGCAGTTGAGCAAATGGGCACTGCAAATTTGGACGCCAGTGTCGGTCTCAATCTCAAAACCTCGCCCCGTGTGGTGGAGGCTCTTGGCGGTGGTGTTCTCCATGATCACCGCCCCGGCAGCCTGCGCAGCCTTGGCAAATGCAGGCGAAACCAGCCGAGGGTTGGCGTGGCCATCTTCGGCGCACAAGGAGCCACCCAACACGCGCTCCCCCAGCCAGGGGTAGGTCTTGCGAAGGGCATCACCGCCAATGATTTGCAAGTCAAGGCCATGGACCTGACTTTTGTCGCGGTACGCTTGCAGCGAGGCCAAATCGGCTTCGGTCCGTGCAATTTTGAGGTGTCCTGAGCGGATGTATTCGCCATCGGTACCGATCAGCTCGGGCAAACGACCCCAGATGGCGTGGGCACGCTGTGACAGTGGCAACTGCACCAGCGACCGCCCCTGGCGGCGAACACCACCATAGTTCACGCCACTTGAACGAGAGCCGCAAACATCCCGCTCCATCACCAGCACAGACTTCCCCAGCTTTCTCAAGGCCAGAGCTGCACTGGTGCCGACGATGCCACCGCCCACGATGGCCACATCAAAGTGCTGTGCGGGGCTCATGCGGAGCCCTTGGTGTTGGCGTTGAGGGCTTTTTCAAAAGGAATGGGTTTGATGGGCGCTTGTCCACGCAAACGGCCCACCTGCGAGGGCGCTTGCTGCGTGCAATGCGCCAGCAACTCGGCAGCGGCACAAGCACACATGCGCCCTTGGCAACGCCCCATGCCCACCCTCGACAAAGCTTTCAAACGGTTCAGCTCAAGTGCCCCCGATGCTTGGGCGATTCCCCGGATTTCGCCTGCTGTGATTTCTTCGCAGCGGCAGATCACCACCTCGTTGGAAGTCAAGGCGGGCCATTGGGTGGGTTCGGGAAAGGCTTTTGTCAAACCTGCGCCAAAAGTCCGGCGTCTTGCAATGTGCTGGTCCAGCGTCTGGAGGCGTGCCTTTTCTGTGTCGGTCAAAACCAGTCCTTGGTCCATGAGCAAGGCCCATGCCGCAAGCTCTCCTGACCACTCGGCCGCATCGGCGCCTTGAATGCTGGCGCCATCGCCCGCCATGTACACACCAGGCACAGACGATCGACCCGCGCTGTCTTGGGTGGGCAGCCAGGCCCTGTCTGCCGGGTGATACGCAAACTCGCAGCCCAACAAATCGGCCAACTGGGTTTCCGACCTCAGGCCATACCCCGTGGCCACCGCATCGCAGTCGATGCGGTGTTCGCCGTATTGGTCGCGCCAGATCAATTGTTCGACCGACGCGTCGCCAATCGCTTGCACCGGCATGGCCCCTCGCTGGATGGTGACCCCGTGGGCCATGAGCCAAGCCACGTAATAAAGGCCTTTGGCCAGGACAGACGCTTGGGCCATCATGTCCGGCAAAGCACTCACCTGGTCGCTCAACTGGGCACTGTCCAAAATGGCCGCAACGTGCCCACCCGCTTTGGCGTATTGGTAGGCGACGAGGTAAAGCAAAGGCCCAGTGCCCGCAAAGACCACCGACTTGCCGATGGCGCAGCCTTGAAACTTCAGGGCCACTTGTGCGCCGCCCAGGCTGAACACACCGGGCAGTGTCCAGCCCAAAAATGGCAAGATCCTGTCGGTGGCACCCGTAGCCATGATCAAGGCTGTATAGGGCAGGACCGATGTCTGGCCGTTCTGCAGCAAATCCAGGCACCCGGCCTCGGCATTCCACACCAGTGTGTTGGGCCTGTAATCCATGTGCGGCATCAAGGTCTGCATGGCGTTCAGGACGGCATCGGCTTTACCAGCCTCGAAGCCATACAGGGTTTTTCGGCTGCGTTCAAAATTCTCGGGGGCTTGTCGGTAAATCTGACCGCCGTGACCCGCGTTTTCGTCGAGCACGATCGGGCGCAAGCCTTTGGACACCAGGGTTTGAGCGGCGCGGATGCCCGCAGGGCCTGCGCCAACAATCACGGCCTGGGCAAGGGGGGTGTTCATGGGGCCACCACCAAACGCATGCCGGGTTCGATCAGGGTGAGGCAGCTGCGCAAACGCGAACCCTCTTCGGTGGCCACCCAGCAATCCTGGCAAGCACCCATGACACAAAACCCGGCCCGCATGGCCCCGGATGGGTCGGCCCGTCGAGGGCCCCGACTTTGCGTGAGCAATGCCGTCATGATGGTGTCGCCGACCAAAGCTTGGTAAGGCTCTCCGTTCAGGAAAAAGGTGAGCGGTTCGCGCTGCTTTTCACTCAGTCTGACCCACAAGCCAGCGGGTTTGGGGTGGGCCTGTGTCATTTGCCACCCACCAGTATTTTATCCAGACCATAGAGGCGGTCCAGGATGATCATCACTGCGGCCGTCAAGGCCACCATCAAGGCCGAGACGGCGGCCATCAGCGGATCGAGCGACTCTGTGGCGTACATGTACATGCGCACGGGCAAGGTCACCGTGGCCGGCGAGGTGACAAAAATGGACATGGTGACTTCATCAAAGCTGTTGATGAAAGCCAAAAGCCACCCTCCCGTGACGCCAGGCAAGATCATGGGCAAAGTCACACGCCTGAAGACCGTCAAACGGCTGGCCCCCAAGGACAAAGCGGCATGTTCACAATGCCTGTCCATGCCTACCGCCGCAGCCAACACCAGGCGCAAGGCATACGGGGTGATCACCACCACATGCGCCAACATGAGCCAATAAAAATTGCCTGTCGCACCGATGAGGGTAAACATTCTCAAAATCGCCACTCCCAACACCAGGTGGGGCACGATCAAGGGTGAGAGAAACAGGGCATTGAGGGCGTCGCGACCCTTGAATTCGTAGCGTGATATGGCCAAACCCGCAGGCACCGCCAGCAGGGTTGACAAAGTGGCCGCCCCCAAGCCCAGCCAAAGGCTGTTCCAAAACGAAGTGATGAAATCAGGGTGATCAAACACCGCCTTGAACCAGCGCAGCGAGAACTCGGTGGTCGGAATCGTCAAGGTGTTTTCGGGCGTGAACGCGACCAGACAAACGATCAGCAAAGGCGCCAGCATGAAAC
>JBIKQY010000054.1:0-10607 GCA_044349465.1 Limnohabitans sp.
CGCCGCCTGCGCGCCGAAGAAGCCGCAGCCAAACTCCCCGTCAAACTCCTCATCCCCCTGATCTTTTGCGTCTTCCCCTCCCTGCTCACCGTGCTGCTGGGACCCGTGGTGGTGACGCTGGCGCGGCAGTTTGTGAAGGTGGGGTGAAGTGGCAGGGCCAAAAGATGCCTGGGCAACGGGCGCGGTCAGATCAAATAATCGGCCAAGCGCTGTGCATGCTCTGACGATTTTCGCCAAACCAATGACACGGGCATGGGTTCTTGGCTGACGATCAATGGCAGGATGGACGTGGCGTGGCTGCTTTGTAATGCAGCCGATTGGGCACAACAGGTCAAGAGATCCGTTTGTGCCACAACAGCCAAACTGTAGAAGAAAGAAGGCGATTCCACCGCGGGGGTGGGTGGCGTGAGACCGCGTTTCAAAAAGGCCTCCATCAACCCGACCCGGGTGGTCGATTGCATGTTGGGAAGAATCCATTTGCAATCCGCCAGGTCAAAAAAATCCAGCTTTTTCTGACGTGCCAATGGGTGTTTGATCGAAGACACCACAGACAAGGGTGCCTCATAGAGCACTCTTTGAGACAACTCATCAAAATAGGGCGCGTCCGCCACATGACTGGGGATACGGCCCAGCAGGATGTCGATTTCACCCTGCAATAGCATTTGCAGCAACTGATCTGCCCGGCCGTCAATGATTCGCGGTCGCCAAACGGTCGGGCCGTTGATCAATTTTTTGATGATTTCTGGCAACACAGTGACCGCCGTGTGCGGAAATGCGCCAATGCGAACAATGGGCTGCTGTGTCCCTTGCAAAGTGGTCCCCATGGCACCGACTTCGCCCAGAACGGTCTGACACCTTGGCAGCAGTGCCCTGCCCTCATCGGTCAGGGCCATGCCTCGCCCCTGCCGTCGGAAAAGCTTCACATCGAACAAGGATTCGATGTCCTTGAGCATCATGCTGGCGGCCGACTGCGTCATCGACAACTGCTCTGCCGTCGCAGTCAAGGAGCCCCGCGTTGCCAAAAGACTGATGAAACGCAATTGTTTGACTCGCAACTGGTCTAAACGCGGCTGGTTCATTCAAGCACTTTGAAAGTTCAGGATTTTCTGATGATAAAGGAAGAATTATTGATGATTTGTTGATGAACCATCTCTAAACTTGAATTGACATATATCAAAGACAAGTCACATGACCACCATCACCAAAAGACAATTCAACCACCACTTGTTGTGGACTGCATTGGGTGCTGCGCTCTCACCCACAGGCGCATGGGCACAAGAATGGCCCACCAAAACCATCAGTTTGGTGGTCCCCTTCCCCGCGGGTGGCTCCAACGACGTCGTGGCCCGTTTGGTCGGCGAAAGCGTCAGAAAAAAACTGGGGCAAACGGTTTTGGTGGACAACAAACCGGGAGCCAATGGCGCTTTAGGTGTGGACACGACACTGCGAACCGCCAAAGATCAGCACACATTTTTGGTCGCTTCAGATTCTGTTTCATTGTTGCCTTTGTTCCGCAACATGCCTTGGGACTTGAGCAAAACATTCACACCCATCGCGGTCCTGTCGTTTCAGCCCATTGTCGTGGTCACGGCACCATCGACCGGCATGAAAACTCTGCAAGATTTACAAACACGCGCCAAAGGCAACCCCGACCAAGTGTCCTATGCCAGCTCGGGTCAAGGCTCCATTCAGCACTTGGTGGGTGAGCTCTTTTCTCAAAACTTGGGCATCAACCTGCTGCACATCCCTTACAAAGGCGGCGGACAAGCTGTCAAAGATGTGATTTCAGGACAGGTTTCGGCTGCCGTTCTTGGCGCGGCTGCGGTGTTGCCGCACATCAAATCTGGAAAACTGATTGCCTTGGCGGTCAGCACACGGCGCCGCTCCAGCATCTTGCCTGACACGCCCACTTTGAGCGAAAGCGGCGCAGGCGACATTGACGTGCCCCAGTGGTCTGCCCTCTTTGCTGTGGAAGGCACGCCTGCACCCATCATGGCGCAAATGCGACGTGTGGTGGATGAGTCACTTGCGGACGCTGGCCTGAAACAACAACTCCTGGGTCTGGCGATGGAAACTGTTGCCATGACCCCCGATGCTTTCCAGCAACGGATGGTCCAAGACCGTGAGCGGTGGGCGAAATTGATCAAAGATCGCAAGATCGCCATGGAATGAAGATGACTGAATCTGGAAAGCGCCCCCACATTGTGTTGATCTTGGCCGACAACTTGGGATGGGGCGAACTGGGCTGCTACGGCGGCGGCGCGCTCAGAGGTGCGCCGACACCGCGCATTGACGCTCTGTCAGAAGAAGGCATGAAATTTTTGAATTTCAATGTGGAGAGCGATTGCGTGCCAACCCGCTCCGCCCTCATGACAGGCCGTCACCCCATTCGGACGGGCGCCTTGCAGTCTGTGCCTGCGGGTCTTCCACAAGGCATTCATCCGTGGGAAAACACCTTGCCTCAGCTGCTGCAAGAGGCGGGTTATGTCACTGGCATGTTTGGGAAATGGCATCTGGGTGACCGCGATGGCCGTTACCCGCATCAACGCGGATTTGACGAGTGGTATGGCATTCCCCGCACCACCAACGAGACACTGTTCACGCAGTCTCCCGGCTTTGATGAGTCGGTGGTCGACATACCGCAGGTTATGGAAGGCTTTGCAGGTCAAGCGGCTCGCAATGTGGCGGAATACGACCTGGCCAAACGTCGGCTGATTGACAGTGAGTTGACCGAGAAATCGATTGATTTCATGCGCAGAAAAACCCAAGGAAATGACCCATTTTTCCTTTATGTTCCCTTAACGCATTTGCATTTTCCAACCCTGGCGCATCCCGACTTTTCTGGCAAAAGCGGCGTGGGCGAGTTTGCAGATTCCATGATGGAGATGGACCACAGGGTTGGCGAGCTGGTCGATGCTGTCCATGAATTGCGGATTGCTGACGACACGCTGTTTATTTTTGCCAGCGACAATGGCCCGGAATTTCGTCGCCCATGGCGTGGCACAGCGGGTCCATGGTCAGGCACTTATCACACAGCCATGGAAGGTGGTCTTCGTGTGCCACTGATCGTCAGATGGCCAGGCCGCATAGACAAAGCGCGTGTCAGCGATGAGATTGTTCACGTCACAGATCTTTTCACCACCCTGTTGGAGGCTGCAGGCGCAAATTTGCCGCAGGACAGGCCCATTGACGGCGTCAGCCAATTGAGCTGGTGGACTGGCTCCACAGAAAAATCAGCGCGAGAAGGTTTTCTCTTCTACATCAAAACAGAGTTACGCGCCGTTAAATGGCGCCACTGGAAGTTGCATTTTGTCTTTGAGAATGAGCCCAACTCAGGAACCCGACATCTTGAAACCCCATGGCTGTTCAACATCAAACGCGATCCCAAAGAGGAAACGGATGTCGCCATGGATGACGGCTGGGTTCGTGGTCCGATGCGAAAAATGATCATGGCTTTTGAAAAAACATTAAAAGTACATCCGCCTATCGCGCCAGGAGCGCCGGATGAATTCAAACCGCTTTCCAACGAAATCAAGTTCCCGTAGACAGTTCAAAAAATTCACTTCAAAGGAAAATCCCATGCGAATCAAAACAAAACTCACCTTGCTGGCAACGGCCTGCTTGTCTTTGACAAGCATCCAAAGTCAAGCTCAAAACGTCACCATTTATGGACGCGCTGTCATGTCGGTCAACCAAGTTGAGACCGGCAATACCAACAAGGTCACTGAATTACGAGACAACGCTTCTCGACTCGGCTTCAGAGGTGTTGAAGATTTGGGCGGCGGAATGGCCGCATTGTTCGGCCTTGAAATGGGCATCAGTGCCGATACCGGAACCACAACGTCACCTGTGTACAGAAACAGTTATGTGGGATTGCGTGGCAATTGGGGAACCATGGCCATGGGACGCCTTGACTCGGCCAACCCGACGGGTTCACCGATTTATTCACAAATCACATCGCTGACTCATTTTGCTCCGAACGATGCGGGTGCGACAGCCACCAGCACCACCATGCAAAACGCACGCAACCGCACCTCCAACAGCATTGGTTACGCCAGCCCCAAGCTGGGCCCTGTTGTGGTGAGAGCCCGCGTGTACTTGCGTGGCGCAGATACAGCGGCTCAGCCAGAAGACTCCATGAAATCCACTGACTTGGGACTTGACTACCAGTCTGGCCCCTTGAAAGCGGCCATTTCATTCGCCAAAGACACCAAGCGGGGCGGCTTGTCGAACAACGAGTTCAACGACAAGGTGCAGCTGGGCGTCAACTACCAGTTGCAAAAAAATTGGGACGTCTATTTCATTGGCGGTTTGGACACTTACAAAAACACCAGCACCACCCGTGAGGATGTTGAATACACGCTGCTGGGAACCTCCTACACCATGGGTCAGCATAAAGTGGTTTTCAACGCGATGCAGCGCGATGTTCAGGCATCTTTGACAGGCGTTCGCAAGAAAAATCAGTTGAGCTATCAGTACCTCTTATCAAAACGAACAGACCTTCAAGCCTTCATCGACAACGACACGGTGGATTCCAGCCGAAGCAACGTCAAAGTCCGCGCCATCGGCATGGGTATTCGTCATAACTTCTGAAGGTCATGAGATGAAAACGGTCGGATCATTTTTTGTTGCAGCGCTGCTGGGACTCAGTCATTCTGTTCATGCGCAATTTGATCCGACCAAGGTTCTGATTGAACCGCTGGTGATTTCTCAGCATTTCAATGCACCCACCACCCGTTTCCCGACCCCTGCTTTTGCAGCGGGTCGAGAAAATTTCACTTCTTATGCCGAATCCGTTGAGTTTTTAAACGCACTTGCGCAGCGACACAACAACATTCGCATTGAAACCGTGGGCTCTTCCCAACAAGGGCGGGCCATGCTCTTGGTGGTCATCGCAGGCCCCCGTGGCTACAACGCCAATTTACCGACGCTCATGTTGATGGCCCAGCAACATGGCAACGAGCCAGCTGGTGGTGAAGCGGCTCTGGTCATGGCACAAAGACTGGCGACCGAGCGTGCGAGTCTGTTGGAAAGCATGAACGTCTTGATCATGCCCAACACCAACCCAGATGCCGCCGAAAGGTTCAAACGGGAATCGATCAACGGCATTGACATCAACCGAGACCACTTGCTGTTGCGCACCCCCGAAGCGCAGGCGATTGCAGCGGCCCTGAACAAGTACTCACCGCATTTGGTGCTTGACCTGCATGAATTCACGGTCGCCGGGCGTTGGGTGGACAAGTTTGGCGCCGTGATGCACAGCGACGCATTGCTGCAAGCTGCAACCGTCGGAAATTTGAGCCCCGTTGTCCAATCTGTTCAGACGCGTTACCTCGCTGCGGCTCGCAGCGCCCTTGAAGGCAAGGGCCATCGCGTCGAGGATTACCACACCTCATCCAGTAACGCCAAGGATCTCACCGTGTCCATGGGTGGGGTGAACGTAGACACAGGACGAAATGTGGGTGGCTTGCGAAATGCGGTCAGCTTGCTTTTGGAAACCCGTGGCATTGGAATTGGCCGTGCCAATTTTGCACGCCGCGTTGAATCCCACGTCCTGGCAACCACTGCGATTTTCGAAACTGCAGCCCAAGACGGACAGTCGCTGCGCAAAATGCAGCAAGAAGCTGGACGCACAACAGCCGACCAAGCGTGCACTGGCAACATGTCCATTGTGGTCAAGCACACGCCACAAAGGCGACGTTTGAGCTTTTTAGATGCCAAAACTGGCGAGCCTCGCGCCATAGACGTGGATTGGCGCTCTGCGCACCAGTTGAACATTGAGCGCGAGAGAACCCGTCCTTGTGGTTACCTGATTGCAGCAGACCAAACTGTGGCCGTGCAACGCTTGCGTGATCTGGGTGTAAAAATCACCACACTGGGCATCCAACAGCAGCCCTGGGAAATCGAATCCTATGTCGTGACCAACGAGAACACCGGAAGCCGTCAAGATGCACGCGGCGCCATTTCTGATTCGAAAAACCCGATTCGTTTGCTCAACGTGAAAACACAAGCTGAAAAAATGACGCCTTCGGCTGGCGCTTACTATGTCTCCTTGAATCAACCATTGGCCGCTCTCGTGACTGCAGCGCTCGAGCCGGATTCACAAAACAGTTTTGTCGCAAACCGCTTGATGGACGTTGGAGACAACAAGTTGCTGCGCGTCATGAAACCCCCCTCTTTCTAAGAAAGCTTTTACCGTGACCTATCGTTTTTCACCTTGTGCACGTGTCGTTGCAACCGCCTTCATGGGCGTCAGTCTGACCGCCTGTGTCAGCTCGCCCCAAGTCATTCCTGAAGTGGCGCCCGTTTCCAAGGTTTGTCCTGAGGGTGTGCCTGCAGGTGCGACATGTCTTCGCGGTCAAGACTCCGCTTCGGCGCATTACCTCATTGTCATGCCTGCCAAATGGAGTGGAGTTTTGGTCGTTCACGCCCATGGCGGACCCAGCTATGGCCCACCCACAATGTCTCGGGCTGACGAGGACATCAAGCGCTGGGCCATCACGGTGAAAGAAGGCCATGCGTGGGCGGGTTCTGTTTTCCGTCAAGGGGGCTTTGCAGTCACCACTGCAGCAGAAGATACGGAACGTGTTCGCCGCATCTTTGTTGACCATGTGGCAAAACCGAGGACAACCCTCTTACACGGGCAATCATGGGGGGCCATGGTAGCAGCTCGCGCTGGCGAGATGTTTTCAAAATCCTGGGACGGAATTTTATTGACCAGCGGCGTGGTCGCAGGGCCGACCACCTACGACTTCCGACTGGATATCCGCGCCCTTTATCAATACTTGTGCAACAACCATCCTCTCCCCACAGAGCCGGCCTACCCTCTTTCCATCGGTTTGCCCACAGACAGCAAACTCACCTCTGCGGAATTGGCCAAACGCGCCAATGAATGCCTTGGCACAGCGACCCCTGCGGCCCAAAGGACACCCCAACAAGCGCAAAAACTCAAAACGATTGTGGACGTTCTCAAAATGCCTGAACGCTCTGTGCTCAGTCATTTGAATTGGGGCACGTTTGCGCTGCAAGACGTCGTCAGTAAAAACGGCGGGGCCGCTCCTTTGGGCAACGCCAATGTGCAATACGCCGGCTCGTCTGACGATGCCCAATTGAATGCACGTATTCCACGGTTCCAGCCTGACCCAAAAGCTGCAGCGATGTTTTCTGCCGACGTGAACCACCATGGTCGGTTTTCGGTGCCCGTCATCAGCAGCCACGCCATCAACGACTCGACCGTGTTTGTGGAGGGCCAGGATGCTTTACGACAGAAAATGGTGGCTGCAGGCACCGCCGACAGACTTGTTCAGACCTATGTTGACTCCAGCGAGCACAGCTATTGGGGCGATGCACATTACCCACCCCTGTTCAATGCGCTCCTCGATTGGGTCGTTAAAGGTCGAAAGCCAACGGCTGAGGGCATCGACCAGGGTTGCAAGCAACTCAATCCGACACAAGCCAAAGATTGCCGCTTCCTTCCGAATTACGCAGTCAAACATATAGCGTCACGCATTTACCCGCGTTAATCGTGTCGTCAATGACAACGCTGAGCATCTGAGGACTGCTTTTGGCATGGCAAAAGGTCGGTTGAGCCGAGCGTCTAGCGATCTAGAGCCGAAGGGAAATGGCCAGTGTTTCGAACTCTTGATCCGCTGACAAGGCCAGAGCACTGCCTGCCCTGCCGCTCATTCAGGGCGACTTCAAAGTCGCCAATCGTGCCGTCCAGGTCGATCATGACGGCTTGCAGATTGAGTGATTTCATGAAAGTGGTTCAGCGTTTTTGAGGGGTTGGTGGGGGTTCAGGCCCAGCAGCGGCCATCGTTTGGCGAATCGAAGGTTTTTTCATGTGCTTGTCTCCATTTTGTAGTCCACTCAAGCTGTCATGCTCATGGCAAGGGCCGCTGACCGCCAATCATGTTTGATGATGTGACTCATCAATGGCAGACGCTCAAAATTCGGGTAGACCAGAATGGGGGCAGCCGAGTTCGCCTCTGTATGAAAAGTTAACGCGCTAATCCTGGAAGCGATGAGCGCGTGATAAGGCCCCGTTAACATCTGCCCCTTAAGCTGCAAGCCATCTCAACATTCCTGCTGCACACATGAACGACAACACCTCCGTAGAGCCCAAACGCCAGGGCCTGTCACGCGTCTGGCACGCGTTTTTTTATTCGGTCGAAGGTTTGAGGGCCGGCTGGCACGAGCCCGCATTTCGGCAAGAGGCGATTTTGGCCCTGCTGGTCTTGCCGGGGGCCTGGTGGCTGGGCCAAAGCTGGGTTGAGGTGGTGTTGCTCGTGGGCGTGGTGGTGGCGGTGCTGGTGGTGGAGTTGCTCAACACCGCCGTCGAATCAGCGATTGACCGCGTGGGGCCGGAGTGGCATGCCTTGTCCAAACGGTCCAAAGACATGGGCAGCGCCGCCGTGTTGCTCAGCCTGCTGCTGTGCGGCGGGGTGTGGCTGTCGGCGCTTTGGCGTTGGTGGGTGGCCTGAGTTGCTGGCTTACGGGGAGCGCGCAGCGCAACCCGCAAATACATCCAGCTCAGGCTTTTGCCAACGGGTCTTGACCTGCGTCAGCGTCAAGACCGAATGAAAAAAGTGGTCGTGCGAAATCTGCTCAGAAACCTGTTTTTTCCAGCAAGCGCTGTCCCAGCCCAACTGTGACTGCAAAGGCTTGGACAGCCACATCACCATGGGCACATGGGTTTGCTCTTTGGGAGCCATCATGTAGGGCATGCCGTGCAGGTAGAGGCCTTTCTCTCCCAGCGATTCTCCATGGTCCGAGACGTACAACATGGCTGTTGGGCGTTCCTGGCTCTTGAGCCAGCGCACGGTTTGTGCCAGCAGATGGTCGGTGTAACGCACCGCGTTGTCGTAAGCGTTGACGATGTCCTGCGCCGGGCAGTCTTGCAGCACGTTGCTGCGGCACTCAGGCTGAAAAACCTTCATGTCGGCGGGGGTGCGCTTGAAATAGGCCGGGCCGTGGTTGCCCATCTGGTGCAACACGACCACCGTGCCTGCAGAGGCTGGGCCTGCGCCACCAGCCTTTTCCAGCTGGGCCAGGCGCTCGGGCAAGACGCGCAGCATGATGTCGTCAAAGCATTCGCCATCGGTGCAAAGCGCCGGGTCTTTCAATTCCAGCGTACTGAAATTGGGCACGCGGTCGCATACCCCTTTGCAACCAGATTGGTTGTCCAGCCACAGCACCTGCATGCCCGCGCGTTGCAACACGTCCAGCAAATTTTCGTAAGGGATGTCGTTTTTGGCGTTGGCCTCACGTCCCAAATGAGAAAACATGCAAGGCACCGAGACTTGGGTGTTGGTGCCGCAAGAACTGACGTTGGAAAAATAGGCCAGCTCTCCAGAGCCCTGCAGTTGGCGCAACAGCGGTGTGGTGTCACGCGCATAGCCGCTCAGACCGAAGTTGGCCGCACGCACGGTTTCGCCGACCACCAGCACAATCAACGGTGGTTGTTGCGCGCTGCCTGTGGCACGGGCCAAAACAGCGTCTTCACCGATGGGCTGCAAAGTCATGCGGGCCTGCGTGGTTTGCCCCGCCACCAAGCGTGCGCTGGCATAGAGGGTGTTGAAAGGGTTGAGCATGTAGCGCAGGGATTTGTGGTTGCGCATGTTGGAGGCCAAATCCTGAAAAGAGGCCCAAACCACCACCAGCAAGACCAGCGCAGCCAGTGTGGCCAGTCCCAGTTGACGCCCCACCAAGCGCCGGGCGGGCAGTTTTTGCACCGGCTGACGCCACCACCACCAGCCAGGCAGCACTACGCCCAAAGCCAGCACCACGAGCATGGACCACGACAACAAATCGCGCACCTCGCGCACATCGGTCTGCACGGTGTTGGCCATCATGGTGGGGTCGATGACGACGCCATAAGTGATCATGAAATAGCTGTTGGCCGCGGCCACCATGAGGAGCACCACGCCTGCAGGTTTGCGCCAGCGGGGCCAAACCAGCAAGCTGAGCAGCACGGTGATGGCCGACAACACGATGAGCGCAAAGCCCAGCAGGCCCAGCCAAGTGCGCAGGCCATGGGTGTCTGTCAAGGCCCACATGGCACGCCAAAGGGGCAGATTGCCCAGAGTGCTGAGCCACAGGGCCAGCACCAGCAAGAGGCTCAAAGGGTGCCAAGGGCGGCGAAACCACGCATCAGCAGGAGCACGATCGGCAGAGGTGAGGGTCATGGGCAACAGATGGGAACCAAAGGGGCCATTCTAATAATTCAGTCTTAGCGCAACATTAAGGACCAGACCTGTTGACCTCTTGATGGAAACAAAAATCGGTGACCACTTCGCAGTCGCCCAAGCCTTTGGGCGATTGGACGTGGCGCAGGCCACTCAAACCATCGCCCACAGGGGTGGGCTCCTACAAGATTGGCGTGGCGGGCCAGACCAGCGCAAAACGCTTGCCAAAAGGCGCGGCACCCGCATCGCGCACCAGCTGCGCGCCCTGGCTTTGGGCGATGCGCTCGACCAAAGTCAGGCCAATGCCCAGACCCGTCTCGGCATCAGGTGCGCGGGCGGCGCTGAAGTCACCGCCATCGTCGCTGACCGACAGCGTCACCTGGCCTGCGCCATCGCGGGCCACGCGCACCTCGACGTAGG
>JBIKQY010000376.1:0-3084 GCA_044349465.1 Limnohabitans sp.
AAGCCTCACCCAAACCCAGTGCCAGCAAGACGCGCGAGCCGTTGGGCGAAATCTGCAAACCCGCACCCAGCTCGCCCAGTTGCGAGGCTTGTTCGAACACATCGACCTTGAAGCCTTGCTGCAGCAAAGCCAGGGCGGTGGTCAAACCGGCAATGCCCGCCCCGGCAATGGCGATGCGCTGAGGTGTGCTCATTGCGCCTTGATGTTGTTGTCTTTGGCCACCTGGGTCCACAATGGAATTTCGGTGGCAATGGTTTTGGCAAAGTCGGCGCTGCTGCCGCCCACGGGACGAATGTCCAGCTTGGCCATGCGTTCGACCACGTCAGGCAAGGCCATGATGCGGGCCATCTCTTCTTGCAAGCGCTTGACGATGGGCGCAGGCGTGCCCGCCGGGGCCAGCAAACCGCTCCAGAAGTTCACAGCCAAATCAATGCCCTGCTCTTTGAGCGTGGGCACTTGCGGGTAGCTGGCCAGGCGCTGCTCGGACGTGACGGCCAAAGCACGCAGCTTGCCCGACTTGACCAAGGCGGCAATCGGGCCCGAGTCGATCAGGGTCATTTGCACTTCTTGCGTCAGCACCGCATTGATGGATGGGGCGCTGCCCTGATAGGGCACGTTGAGCGCCTTTAAACCTGACTTGGCCTTGACCAGCTCCATCACCAGCTGGAAGGAAGCCGAGGGGTAGGAGTAATTGCTTTTGTCGGCGTTGGCCTTGGTCAAGGCGACCAACTCGTTGAAGGTCTTGGCGGGCGAGGCCTCGTTGACGGCCAGGATCATGGGGAACGAGCCCGCCATGGAAATGGGCACCAGATCGGTGATCGGGTTGTAGGACAGCTTGGCCACCAGTGCCGGATTGAACACGATGGGGCCACTGGCCGCCATGAGCAAGGTGTAGCCGTCGGGCGCGGCTTTGACCACGAATTCGGTGCCTACTGCGGCACCCGCACCGGGTTTGTTTTCAACCAAAACCGGCTGACCTAAAGCGGGGGCCAGTTTTTCGGCGACCACGCGGGCCAGGATGTCGTTCGCACCACCCGGTGCATACGGCACCACAATGCGCACGGCTTTGTTGGGCCAAGCCGCTTGTGCCCAAGACTGGGCTGGGGCCAAAGTGGCCAAAGATGCGGCCAACGACAAAGCGGCGGTGGCCACCAGCTTGCGGCGTGCGGGGGATGTGAAGCGGGTTGTCATGGTTTGTCTCCTGTTTGATGGGGTGTGAAAATCAAATCTTGGCCACCGAGGCCACCAGCAAAGCGGCGCGGCCTTCATCCATCGCCTGCAAACAGCGGGCGATGGCCGCAGGCAAATCTTCGGCGCGGGTGACCCGTTCGCCGTGCGCACCAAAGGCTTGGGCCACTTGTTCAAACTGTCGCTTTTCGCCCTTCAGACGCGCTTGAAATTCGCCCTTTTGGGCAGCGGGGCCGTCAGGGTGCACGCGCAGCACGGCTTCCTTGACTGCTTGCCAACCGCCGTTGTCCAGCACCACGGTGAAGATGGGCAGGCCTTGCGCTTGCGCCACGGCATAAACGGAAGTGGGGGTCGAAAAATGGAAGCCGCCATCGCCTTCGATGTGCACCACCCGGTCGTTCGGCCGGGCCAGCTTGACGCCCAGCGCCATGCCGGCGCTGTAGCCCAAGCCCCCGCCTGCCCCGCCCAGAAAACTCATGGGCTGCGTGCGCGAAATTTGCTGCAACACCGCAGGCGAATTGCGAATGGCTTCGTTGATGACCACGTCATCCGGGCGCAGCTGCAAACCAATTTGGGCGCAGACCCAAGCCGGGTTGAGGGCGTCCTCTGTTCCCGGGTTTTGTGCAGCGGCGGCCACACGTTCCAGCCGCTGCTGGCGCTGCGTAGGCCAGCTGGCCATGCGGTGGGCCACCTTCTGGTGAAAGGCCTCGTCGGCCAGCGACAACACCGCCTGATGCAAATCGCGCAAGGCCTGCGCGCAGTCGGCAGGCCAGCGCACGTCGGTGGCAAAACCCCAGGCCGGGAAATCTTTCTTGATCGGGTCCACGTCGATGTGCACCCAGCGGGTGTCTTCGCGGGGGCGGGTTTGGTGGGGCAGCCAGGGCACGTCGATGTCCAGCAGCAAGCCCCAATCGGTCTCGGGCAAAAGCGGCGTCGCATCAAAACCAAAAAAGCAAGGCGATTCGCGTGAGATGCAGAGCCAAGTGGGGCTGAACTCCACCACCCGAATGCCGCACAACTCGGCCAGCGCCTCCAAAGCCTGCACCGCTTCGGGCTTGCGCCCCAAATACGACGTGATGACCAGCGGGTTCTCGGACGCCATCAACTCGCGGGCAATCTGCAGCGTGGCCTCGGCAGGCAAGGCCCCCATGCGCACCGCGCCATAGCGGGCAGCGGGGTAAGACTTGACCTGCTCAGGCGTCCAGGGTTCGATCAAGGTCTCGCGCGGCAGGGTCATGTAGACCGGACCGGCAGGCTCGGTGTGCATGACGCTGTGGGCGCGGCGCACCACCTCTTTGGCCACCACGCCCGAGGGCAGGTTGTATTCCCACTTGACGTAAGGGCGCACCAGCGATGCGATGTCGAACGGGTCTTGCACATAGTGCACATAGTTGTCTCGGGCACCCGGCACTTCGCCGTGCAGGGCATACGGGGCTTTGCCGGCCATCAACAACACAGGCAAACGCGCGCGCATCAGGTTGTGCATGCCCATGGCCGCGTTGGCGGTGCCCGCGTCCACATGCACCATGACGCCCTGCCCTTGCCCAGTGACGGCGGCATAACCACCCGCCATGTGGATGGCCACGTTTTCATGGGGGCACAGCACCACCTCGGGCATGGCCTGGCCCTCGGCTTGCAGCCGGGCCATCTCGTCGATCAGGGTTACATGGTCGGTACCCAGGTTAGAAAACAAATACCGGATACCGGTCTCTTGCAGACCCTCCAAAAAGTAACGTGCCGTGGTGTGTGTCGTCGTGGGCTGGGTCGAGTCGGTCATCGGCGAGAGTCAATCGTTGCAGGGCATGAACACATGCTTGGTTTCCATGAAGTCGTTCAGGCCTTCCACGCCATGCAAACGGCCAAAACCGCTTTGCCGGTAACCACCGGTCTCGATTT
>JBIKQY010000377.1:0-3082 GCA_044349465.1 Limnohabitans sp.
AATCAAGCTGGCGCTGTCGCTGGTTTGCAGGGCACGCCAGCGGCTGCGGCTGGCTTTGCCGTCTGGGTGAATGATGTGCAGCGGGCGGCGTTCCCAGTCGAGCAGGATCGGTCCGTCGATGGTGCGCCAGCCGTCTTCGTCCGTCGGTTCGCTCGATTGGGTGTTCTCTGGCTGGCCAGTGACGACGGCCACGTAGCGTTTTTTGACCAGGCGGGTTTCAAACAGCTTGCTCAAGCGGCGCTGGGCCTCAATGCCCCGTGCCATGAGCAGCAGACCCGAGGTGTCCTGGTCCAAGCGGTGCACGATCAGGGCTTCGGGGTAGCGGTCTTGAACCCGTTTAGACAAGCAGTCTTGCTTGTCCGGCCCGCGACCAGGCACCGACAACAAGCCGCTGGGTTTTTCCAGCACCAGCAGGTGCTCGTCTTCGTGGATCGGGATCATGCAGGGGGGCCAAGCGAGCAGGGCGCTAGGCCGAGAAAATCACTTGTCTTTGACTTTGCCGCGAGGTGCCACAAAGGTGGACGGGGCCATGGGGCGGTCCGACGTGAAGGTCTTGGGGGGTGCAGTGTCCTTCTTTGGCTTCTTGGCCATTTTGTTGCTGCGTTGTTCGCCTTTGGCCATGGTTTTTCCTTGGGTTGCATCCCGACTTGGGAAGGCTTGATGTTAAAGCACAAAGCCGCAGAATCTGCGGCTTTGTGGGGGTTTGATACCTGCCCGCCTTCAGCGGGCGTGGTCATTATTTGACTTCGGTCACAAACTGCGCGATCGGGCGGCGCACCTTCTTCAGGTTGGCCAACCAATCGCCTTCGGCAGCACGGTAGCCCAGGGGCACGAGGACCACACTGCGCAGACCGCGAGCGCTCAGGCCCAAAATTTCGTCCACCGCTTTGGGGTCAAAGCCTTCCATGGGGGTGGCGTCGACTTCTTCAAAAGCCGCAGCGATCAAGGCCGCGCCCAAGCCGATGTAAGCCTGACGCGCCGCGTGTTCGTAGTTCACCTCGGGCGTGCGGGCCGGGTAGTTCTTGAGCAACATCTGGCGGTAGTTTTCCCAGCCTTCGTTGGTGCCGCCGCGCTGCGCGTTGGTCAGGTCAAACATCATGTTGATGCGCTCGGCCGTGTAGTTGTCCCAAGCGGCAAACACCAGCAGGTGCGAGCCGTCGGTGATCTGGGCCTGCCCCCAGGCCTTGGGCTTGATCTGCTCGCGCACGGCGGGGTTGGTCACGACGATGATTTCGAAAGGCTGCAGACCGCTCGATGTGGGGGCCAGACGTGCGGCTTCGACAATGCGGTTGACCTTGTCTTGAGGCACAGACTTGGCCGGGTCCATTTTTTTGCAGGCGTAGCGCCATTCGAGTTTGTTCAGCAATTCAGACATCAGAAGTTCACTTTGGGGTTAAAGGATGCGCGATTGTGCAGGAAGACGCGGGGCACCGGTGTTGCGTTGGCGCAAGCCAATGCCCCGGGCTCAGATTTGTTGCCAAGTGCCTGTGGGCAGGCCATTTAGGGTGTAGGGCCCCACGGCGGTTCGGATGAGGCGCAGTGTGGGCAAGCCCACGGCGGCGGTCATGCGGCGCACTTGGCGGTTGCGGCCCTCGCGAATCACCAATTCCAGCCAAGAGGTCGGAATGTTCTTGCGCTCGCGAATCGGTGGGTTACGCGGCCAAAGCTCAGTGGGCGGCTGCACCGCGCTGGCGCGGGCCGGCAGTGTGGGGCCGTCGTTGAGCGTCACGCCTCGGCTCAGTTGGTTCAACGCTGCCTGAGTCACCACGCCCTCCACCTGCACCAGGTAGGTCTTTTCCATCTTGAAGCGAGGGTCGGCAATCCGGGCTTGCAGCTGGCCATCGTCGGTGAGCAGCAGCAGGCCTTCGCTGTCGGCGTCCAGTCGCCCCGCCACATACACGCCGGGCAGGTCGATGTGGTCGATCAGCCCGGTCCAGCGCCCCTCTGGGGTGAACTGGCTGAGCACGCCATAGGGCTTGTTGAAGCGGATCAGCATGGGCAGGCAAGTCTTGTCATGGAAGGCTGAGCGTATCAGGACGTGGGCTTGGTTTCTGTAGGTCGGCACCTTCAGGTCCGACAGGCGCTGGTCGCCCCGCACCTGTCGGTTAGCATCGACTGCATGAGCACCCAATACGAATGCCTGAAAAGCGCCGACCTGTACGCCGAGGCCTTTGGCATCGCCCCGCCCGATGCCCTGCTGGGCAAAGAAGTCTGGCCGCGCCAGCCGGGTTTTTTCATCCGCAAGGCGCTGGTGGCTGCTGAACAAGCCCAGGTGTCCAGCCCTGAATCCCCTGCTGAGGACCTAACTGGCGCTGCTCCCGCACCAGCCCCCGCCAGCCCGCTGGTGATGGAATTGGCCCAAGGCCAATTTGGTCTGGTGCCCACCTGGGTCAAGTCGGCATCTGACGCCAAACTCCGGTCCACCAAACTGGCCGTGACCCGCTACGAAACCATGAGCACCGCCACGGCCACGCGCGAGACTTGGCTCAAGGGCCAGCGCTGCATCATCCCCATGCAAGCTTTTTTGGAAGACGACTGGCGCAGCCGCAAAGCCGTGCCTACCCGCATCGCCCGCGTCGACGGCCAGCCCATGGGGGTGGCGGGTTTGTGGGAACGCTGGACGCAAGGCGAAGAAGAGATCATCAGCTTCACCCTGCTCACGGTGAACGCCAACAGCCACGCCCTCATGAACCGCTATGGCCAAAACGGCAACGAAAAACGCATGCCCGCCATCCTGAACGAAGGCGCGTACGGTGCCTGGCTCAACGCCCCCATCGACAAAGCCCGCGAATTCATGCGGGCCTACCCGGCCCACTTGCTGCTGGCCAACCCGGTTCAGAAGAAATAAAAGGCAGATTTGGCACGTCAGCCCGGACCTGACCCGGGAAACATGTTTTTAGGTTTTGCTGGTCAGAAAATGGATGCCGGATCAAGTCCGGCATGACAGTGTTTTTTGTCATCCCGGGCTTGACCCGGGATCCATGTTGTCCAGGGTGGTTTGCAAGAAGACAGAAGATGGATGCCGGATCAAGTCCGGCATGACAGAGGGTGATGGATGCCGGATCAAGTCTGGCATGACAGG
>JBIKQY010000378.1:0-3066 GCA_044349465.1 Limnohabitans sp.
AGCAATTTTATGCTGTCTATTTGGTGGCAAACTTCTGTTTTCAATTGACAAAGCTGGATGGCATGAAAAAAATCGGTCTGATCGGTGGCATGAGCTGGGAGTCCACCGCCCTTTATTACCAACACATCAACCGCGAGGTGGCGCGACGCCGTGGTGGTCTGCACTCGGCCCCCTTGCAGATGGTCAGCCTGAATTTTCAGGAAATTGCCGACCTGCAAAAGCTGGGCGACTGGGAGCGCATGACCGAGATCTTGCAAACAGCGGCCCGCCAGCTCGCGCACAGCGGGGCCGAGGCCTTGCTCATTTGCACCAACACCATGCACCGCATCGCGCCGCAGGTGCAAGCGGCCACCGACGTGCCTTTGCTGCACATTGCCGACGCCACCGCCGATGCCGTGCTGGCCGCCGGTTTGAGCCAAGTGGGCTTGTTGGGCACCCGCTTCACCATGGAGCAAGCCTTCATGCGCGACCACCTGGCCGCCCGCGGCATCCAGTGCTTGGTGCCCGATGAGCCCGGACGTGCCGAGGTGCACCGCATCATTTTTGAAGAACTGTGCCAGGGCAAGGTGCTGGAGGCCTCACGCCAGAGCCTGATCGCGCTGGTGCAGCAACTGGGCGAGCAAGGGGCGCAAGGCGTCATTCTGGGCTGCACCGAGCTGACCATGAGCCTGCAGCCCGGCGACGGTGGCTTGCCCGGCTTTGACACCACGGCCTTGCATGCCATGGCCGCTGCGGATTTTTGCCTGTCCTGAGGTGCGCCCATGTGCCAACTGATGGGCATGAGCTGCAACAAGCCAGCAGCCACCACCTTTTCATTCACCGGTTTTTCGGCCCGCGGGGGTCTGACCTCCGACCACATCGACGGCTGGGGCATCGCTTTTTATGACGGCAAAGGCTGCCGGGTTTTTCAGGACGATCAACCGGCCAGCCATTCCCCTTTGGCCGATTACGTCAGGCGTCACCCCATCAAATCCAAAGTGGTGGTGGCGCATGTGCGCAAAGCCACGCAAGGGGATGTGCAGTCGGCCAACTGCCACCCGTTTCAACGCGAATGGCTGGGCCGCACCTGGGTGTTTGCGCACAACGGCGACTTGCGCGATTTTCAGGCCCCCAGCGGCTGCCAGGACATGCCCGTGGGCAGCACCGACAGCGAGCGCGCGTTTTGCGCCATCATGAGCCACTTGCGCAGCCACTTCAAAGACCGCCTGCAGCCCCCCGAATGGCCCGAGCTGGCCCCGGAGCTGGCCCGCATCGCCGCCAAGCTGGCCGGGTATGGCAACTTCAACATGCTGCTCAGCGATGGCCACGCCCTGTATGCCCATTGCTCCACCAAGCTGCACCTGCTGACCCGGCGTCACCCCTTTCCCCATGCCCGCTTGGTGGACCGCGACATGAGCCTGGACCTGGGGCCACTCAATGCCGAGGGCGACATCATGAGCTTGTTGGCCACCGAGCCCCTGACGCTGGACGAGCCTTGGCAAGCCTTGCGCACGGGCGAGTTTGTGGTGGTGGTCGATGGCCAGGTGGTTTGGCAAGCGCTTGATCCCGACACACGGGCTTTCCCCGTGGCCTTGCCGATCAGCGAACAGCGGGCGCCGTCACCCGCTGGATGAAGGGCTGGCGAGCGGGCTTGTCGGCCGGTGACACTGTGGCCCAGAGGCCATTCGCGGTGACAATACCGGCTCTTCCTTTTGCCCTTGCATGTCTGCCCCTGTTCACACCCCCGTTAACCCTTCGGTTGACTCACCCATTGCCCCGCCCGTGCCCCATGTGGTGCTGGTCATCACCAAAGGCGAAGCCGGTGGGGCGCAAACGCATGTGCTGGAGTTGTGCCGCGCCCTGCAAGGCCGGGTGCGCTTCACGGTGGTGATTGGCGGCAACGACACGCACAGCGTGCTGGGCCAGGCCCTGGGTGATTTGGGCATCGCGGTGCTGGCGCTGCCAAGCCTGCAAAACTCGCTCAACCCCCTCAAGGTGATCACTTCGGTGCGGGCCATGCTGGCGCACATGCGCGTGCTGCAGCCCGATGTCATCCACGCCCACAGCGCCGTGGCCGGGGTGATCGCACGACTGGCGGGCAAGCTGCGGCAAATTCCGGTGGTCTACACCGTGCACGGCTTTGGCTTCAAGCCGCAAGCGCCTTGGCTGATCCGCACCAACGCCTGGTTGGCCGAGGCCGTGCTGGCCGCCTGGACCACGCGCATGGTCTGCGTGTCGGCCTACGAAAAACAATTGGCCGCGCGTTTGCCCATGCCGCCGGAGCGGGTGAGCGTGGTGCACAACGCGCTGGCCGATGTGCCCTGGCGCAGCGACATGGCCGCCCAGCTGCCAAGCCTGGTCATGGTGGCCCGCATGGCCGCGCCCAAGCGGCCCGATGTCTTGATCGAAGCCCTGGCCCTGCTGGCGCATCTTGGCCTGCAGCCCCCAACCCGCATTTTGGGTGGCGGGCCGGACCTGGCCCGCCACCAACAGGCCGCCGCCGCTATGCCGCACATCCAGCTGGAAGGCGATGTGAGCGACGTGGCCCAGCGCCTGGCGCAGCACCAGATTTTTGTGCTCTTGTCCGACCACGAGGGCCTGCCCATTTCCATTTTGGAGGCCATGCGCGCGGGCATGTCGATCGTGGCCACGCGCTTGCCCGGCATTGAAGAAATGCTCACGCACAACGAAAGCGCCTGGCTGGTGCCCAACAGCCCGCAGGCCGTGGCCGATGCGCTGCAGACCCTGCTGGCCGATGCCCCCTTGCGCCAGCGGCTGGGCCGCGCCGCACGCGCGCGCTACGAAGCCCAGTTTCAGCCCCAGGCCATGGCCGAGCCGGTGCTGGCCATTTACCAACAAGCGCCCTTGATGCACACCGCCCGCTGGCCCATGACGCGCCCGCGTCGCCACACCCAGCAACTGGCCTCGCAGCAGGCGCACCGCCAAAGCGCCCACCTGGTATGGAGCTTGTTGGGTTTGGCGATGATCGGCCTGGCCTACGCCATCAGCCAGGCCCTGATGGCCAGCGGCCATGCCACGGTGGACTTTGGCCGCACCGTGCTGGCCAGCCTGGTGCCCTATGCGTTG
>JBIKQY010000379.1:0-3059 GCA_044349465.1 Limnohabitans sp.
ACGCCATCATGGGCTTGGAAAAGGCCTTGGCCACCAGCATGCGGGTGCGGGTGTGCTCGGGCGGGTCGGTCTCTTGAAAAGTCCGCCGCGCCATGTACTCTTCGTGCGACTGGTCTTCCATGCGGATGCCCTGGGCCGAAGACAAGCGCTGGTGGTTGCGGTTGAGCTCCAAAATATCGGCATGCCGCGTGACCGACCAAAAGCCCTTGCCATCGGTCCAGTTGCACCAGGCCATGGGGTCTTCATCGCGCAGGCGTTTGAAGGTGTTGTGCGGCGTGCCGTTCACATAGCTGTCGTGGTCCGACACATCAGCGTGGCCATCGTCGTTGGGGTGCCAGACGGTCATTGCTTGTTTTTCCTTGCGTGTTCAAAAAATTGCGCCATCCAATGCCCAAACAGCGGCACATCGGCGGCGTTGGCCAGACTGGCGTGTGCGCGAGCCATCGTTTCGGCATCGAGCTTGTCGGCCAGGAAGCCCAACAAGGCCTGCATGAACACCAGCGGCATCTCGGGGTGGAACTGGGTGGTCCAGATGTGCTGGCCGATCTGCATCGAGCCGATGGGGCAAAAGTCACTTCCGC
This sequence comes from Limnohabitans sp., assembly GCA_044349465.1. Lineage (GTDB taxonomy): Bacteria > Pseudomonadota > Gammaproteobacteria > Burkholderiales > Burkholderiaceae_C > Limnohabitans_A. The sequence continues at coordinate 582 of JBIKQY010000379.1, forward strand.
CCAGACAGACCGCGCCTTCGGGCATGCGGGTGACCTGCTCGTTGTGCGCAGCCATCAAGGTGGTGGTGCTTTGCGCGGGCTGCATCCAAGGGCGTGTGGTCTGCCAATGCGTGGGCGCGGTGCCCAGGCCCCAGCCTGCAGCGTTGCGCACCACCTGCCCGCCCAGCGCTCGGGCCACCGCCTGGTGGCCAAAGCACAGGCCAACCAGTGGCAGGCGCGCGGCGTGCACGGCGCGGATGAACGCCAGTAACGGCCCCACCCAGTGCAGGCTGTCGTCGTTGACCGAAGCCGGGCTGCCGGTGATGACGTAACCGTCAAAGTCTGCGGGGCTCGCAGGCAGCACCCCGTCCTTGACCGGCACCACCTCAAAAGTCCAGTCGGGCCGCAAGGGCTGCAGCAGCTGCACGACTTTTTGACCGTCGTTCGGAAAATGCGCTGCAAACGGCGAGGTGTCGTTGTTGGTCAATAAAACGGCCAGGCGCAGGTTCATCGGATCTCTTTCAGTCTGTCGCCCATGCTATGCACAAGACGAACAAGGCAGTATCAAGATTGGGCACCGTGCACCCCGGGTTTTCACCCTGCCTGATCACTTCAATTTATTCCGAGCGGCTTGCCCCCTTGTACAAAGTCAACAAAACCAGAAAGTAAACCGCAAAAAAGCCGGTTTGCAACCAGTAAATCAGAGTGCCTTGGCCTTGCAAAACGCTCTGCAAATCCGAGGAGATGTTCACAAACGACAGTCCCAACACGGTCACGCCCAATGCAAACAAAGCCATGGGAACCACTTGAATATGGCGAATCGCTGCATAGAACAAACTCGCATAGGCCAGCACTGAAAAAGAAATGATCTTGTCCTGGTACGCGTAGAAGGGGGTATCGTAGTAAACGAACAACAGCGGGTATTTCAGACCCATGAAGTGGGCTGCCGCCATCAAACAAAAATAAACGACACCCACACCCAGCATGTAACGAAGCCATTGCGCTTTCATGAAAATCTCTCCAATCGAACCTTGAGCCTGTCCGCCCCATGCAGACAGGTCATCCGGTACAGTGCTCCATTGTCAAAAGAACGCCTTCGCGCAAACAGCCGCAAATAAGACAAAATTCAGCAAAATCAAGACAATCTTTGCCCGTGAACTCCAGACCTCTTCCCTTGAACATTTGTGTGGTCGCTTTCGACGGCATCAGTCCATTTCACCTGTCTGTACCCAGCGTCGTGTTCGGAGATACCCACCAAACACCCTCCCCTTTTGACCTGCACTTTTGCGCCATTGATGGACCTGTCGTTCGCAGCACCGTGGGCTTCTCGATCCAAGTCGCTGACGACTGGGAAGCACTGGCACGAGCCGATGTGATCATCATCCCGAGTTGGCCAGACCACTTGCCGCCAGCGCCCACGCGCCTCATTGAGGCTTTGCAAGCTGCACACCAGCGCCAGGTCACGCTCATGGGCCTGTGCTTGGGTGCATTTGTCTTGGCGCAAGCCCAATTGCTTGACGGACTGGAGGCCACCACACACTGGACGGCAGCGCCAGAACTCAGCGCCCAATATCCGCAAGTGCATGTCAATGCCTCGGCACTTTATGTGGACGAAGGAAACATCATCACCTCGGCAGGTACGGCCGCCGCCATCGACTGCTGCTTGCATTTCGTTCGCAAGACCCTTGGGGCAGAGTTGAGCAACCTCATCTCCCGCAGACTGGTCATGGCACCGCACCGCAGAGGCGGGCAGGCGCAGTTCATCGAATCGCCAATCGCCGAGCGTCCCCGTGACCATGCATTTGCCAATTTGCTCGACGGCATGCGCCAAGCATTGGACCAAAAGCACACCGTGCAAACCATGGCCGAACGCATGAACATGACCGAGCGCACTGTCTCTCGCCTGTTTGCCAAACAGACAGGCTCGTCTCCTGCGCAATGGCTGTTGAACGAACGTCTGAACCATGCACAACGCCTGCTGGAGACCACCTCGTGCTCCATGGAAAACATCGCCTTGGCGGTAGGCTTTTCCAGTGCATCGGCCATGCGCCCACACTTCAGAACCCGATTCGGCTTGTCTCCCACGGAATGGCGCAAGAACTTCAGCTACTGATCACCTGCACTTGTTCGATGGTGCTGGATGGATCAATTTTGCGCAAATTCAGTGTCGGGTTAACCTGCAATGACGGGTTTGAATCTGCCGTGCAGAATCAAACCTTGACCGCCTGTTGAGTCTCTCCTCCCCTTGTCGTCCCGCCATCAAGTCGCCACCCCTCATTCACCTTGGGTCCAGGTACTGGACACCCAGGACATGGACCAGCACGCCTTGGCTCAGCACGGCTGGGCGCTGCAATACGAGCAGCTCTCGCCCGGTCAGTTCAAGGGGCGAATACATCAAGTGCAACTGCCCGAAGTCACCCTGCTGCGCGAAGACACCAGCATCGCCTTGCGCCAGCGCGGGCGGCTCGACGAGAGCGTGTACGGCTTTGCCATGGCGCT
>JBIKQY010000381.1:0-3047 GCA_044349465.1 Limnohabitans sp.
CCAACTGTGGGAAACCACCATGGACCCCACCGAACGGAGCCTGCTGCGCGTGCAGGTCGACGACGCCATCGAAGCCGAACGCGTGTTCACCATGCTGATGGGTGACGAAGTTGAGCCGCGCCACAACATCATTAAAGCCAGCGCATTGCGGGAAATGCGCTCCGCCCCGGTCAATCTGCAGGCGCTTGTAGCCGCATGCCACAACCTGCCAACACCAGCGGCTGGTTCAGCCACTGATGCCAAGTGATCCACGCCTTGGTGCTGTGTGCACGCAGTTGCAAGGCGGGGTTGATGACGTAGTAACCGTTTCGCGTGCGAAGCCAAAGTTGGCGGCTGGGTTGGTAGTTGCTGTTGACTTCGGCGCGCGCCAAGACCGAGTTGATGTAAGTGCGGGTGCGACGTCTGGGCGGCAGGACGCTGTCGGGTACACGGTCCATGTGACGCATCAGATGGTCGGCACAAAAGCCTTTGATATTGCGCTCGACCTGTGCATCGGGCAGCAACTGCGAAAAAAACTTTTTGTAGCTGGTCAGCATCACCGTCAGCAACCAGTACTCGCCTTGGTGGCGCTCCAACCGCACCAATTTGCCATCGGTTTGCACATCCATCACCGCAGGTGACAGCAGCGGGTAAAGCACATCCAGCTGGTGCGCTTTGTGGTCAGGATCATCCAAAAAACGGGCCAAGGCATAGTCCCATGCACGGTGGCCGTAATGGTCTTGAGTCATGGGGTCGGCCCCGCGCTCCAGCAAGGCCTGCACCAAAGCCACATTGCCGCACTCAGCGGCCAGCATCAAGGGCGTGGCGTTGAAATAGGTGCGGTGATCCACCCCGAACTGATCGCATTGGCGCAAGACCTCCTTGAACCCCCGGGACGCATAAGGCTGACGCTGGCGCTCGGCCAAGGCTGTGGCTTTCTTCACCAAAAAGCGCCACGCATCATGGCGATCGGCCTCCTGTCGGGCAAGGTATTGGGCGGGCCCCTCGTGCCTGGCGCGCGGCACTGGGAGCTTGCCTTGTGTGACCCAGATCGCATGGCCGATTTGTTTGGCTGGTTCAAAGTTGCTGGCCCCCACCAAATCATGAACCCACCCCGATTGACCATGCCACAAGGCATAGTCCAGCAAAGCTTGGCGGGGTTTGTTGGAAATCTGACCGGGCAACAGCGCTTTGGGCAACAGCTCTTGCAGCGCCGCCTCATCCCAAATGGGCCAACTGGGTTTTTGCGTTTTGAGCATGGTTTGCCGAATGGCCTCGGCCTGCTCTTGTTTGCCTTGCAACTCCAGGCGGCGCGCCTCGGCCGCCCATTCTTGTTGGCTCGACGCTTGTGTGGACGCCAAATTCAGCGCGTCTTGCGTGCGCAAGTCCAGCAACTGCAGCAAGGGGTGGGCCGTGTCCGACTCCACCAACAGCAACTGATCCACAGCGCGCGTGAGCGCGACATACAAGGCATTCACGTAAAACTTGAACAACTCCAAAGACCGATCGGTCTTGTCACGCGCACGGCTGTAATCGAGTGTGTCGCCTGCCAGATCACTGGCCTGCACCCCTTGGGCGACCTCTGCAAACGCCTGGCGCTGGCCCGACACCATGTCGACCAAAATCACGTTGGTGTATTCCAGACCCTTGGCCTCGTGCACAGAAAACACCAGCGGCGTCTGGAACTGTTGGCGCACCGCCGCCTTGTCTTCGTCGCGCAGCACCAACACGGCAAACTGCGTGGAGCCCCGCGTTTTGAGGTTGAGCTCGCGCCGCGTCGCCTCTTTGTCGGCCAGCAATTGAACGGTGCCACTGGCTTGTGCCGTGGCCTGAACCAAAAAGTTGGTTTCCCGGTCAATGGAGCCAAACCGCGCATGCTTGATTTTGAGCAAACGATTGGCCAAATGCGTCACCGCCTGGCCATTGCGGAAGTTGGCTTTCAAAACAGAAATCGTTTGCGAACGGGCCAAGGATTCGTCTTGCCAAAACAAAGTCTTGACAGCGGCCCAAGAGAAAAAGTTCGGGTGAACAATCTGGTTGGAATCGCCACACAACAAAAACTGCCCGGGCTTGGCCAGTGTCTTGAGCAGCAGTGCCAGCTGCACACTCGTCAAATCCTGTACCTCGTCGACCACCATGAAGTCATAAGTTGGCTGGGCTTTGGGCAACCAATCGTGGGCCAACAAATTCAGGTCAAAAAACCCCGATCCGGCCAGCCAAGAGCGGTACTTTTCAAACAAATCAAACACGGCCGCACGTTGCGCAGGGGCCAGCAAAGACTGGCGCACGCCCAAGGCCAGATAACTCTCGCGACTGAGCACGCCCTCGGCCCGGCTCGAAATCACGCCACGAAACTCCTCAAACAAAGCGTGCGCGTCAAGCCCGCCCGTGGCTTGTTTGGCGGCACTGCGATAACGCTCAAACCAAGCGCCGAAAGCCGAAAAATCAAGCTCACGCCCAGCCGGTACATGCAAGGTTTCCATGAACTCCCGGTAGCTCAAAAATTCGGGTTCTTGCCCCTGCGCCTCGAAGCCGTGCGCAAAATAAATGGCGCGTGCGCTTTGCGCCAAAAAGGCAGACTGCGTCACATACAGCACCCGCCCATGCGCTTGGCGCAGTTTCTCAAGCGTCAGGGCGGTCTTGCCCGATCCCGCCGAACCCACCAGCACCAGAGGCGCGGGGGTGTCAAACACCGCTTGCTGGGTGTCGTCAAAACTCAGCACTTTGTCGAGCACATGAATTTCGCTGCACACCGGGTGCACATAACGCAGCGTGTGCGCAGCGTCATCGCGCCCAGGGTCGCCTTGTTCCCCGCTTGCATCGTCGTCCACATCGATTTGGTCCCACTGCAAGCTGGCTCCGCGCAAAAACCGGGCGTTGGCGTAGTCGTGTTGGTGAATGACCTCCAGCGCCAAACACACCGTCTCGTTGTTGTAGCGCGCAAATTGCACCAACAAACGGTTGCTCTGATCCAGCTTGAAACGCCAATAAGGCGTTGGGCTCAACTTCTTCAGGTTCGGGCTTTTGAAGTCGTCTCGCGCAATCGCTTTTTCCAGCTTGGCGAACTG
>JBIKQY010000055.1:0-10421 GCA_044349465.1 Limnohabitans sp.
ACGCTTGGGATGACGCGTGCGTTGAACGCCGAAGACCTGAGTTGTTGGGCCAACTCTTCGTTGCCTTGCATCAGTTCGCCCGCAATCACTTCGGCCGCCACATGCGCTTCATGCACCGCCTTGTGCCACATTTATGCTCAAGCCCTCCCCGCACCTCCTCCTTTTTATCTCTGGCGCTTGGTTGCTGCCAGGGTCAGCGCTTGTAGTTCCCGTGTTCGTCGGCCCTACGTCTTCGCTTGCGCGAATATTCCCCGTGCCTCCTTCCCAGCATCGCAGCGCTTCGTTGCTGGTGGCGTTCAGTTGGCGAAGGTGTCCGGCTCAGTGACTACGACCTGCGAAATGCGTTTTCGGGCAACAGGTCTTTGGCCCGCCTGGGCTTGGTGTTTGCATTGTCGAATGCATCCCCAAAATGACTGCGGTAACAAAATCCGCCTTCTTTCTTGCCCGTTGGAAAGATTGGCAGCAGCGCGGCCTCAGCCGCATTTGCTGGCTTCAAGCTCCCGCCGTCCACGATTTGAGAAACTTGTGGGGAAAGTGCCGATCGAGCTGTTTATAGGCCGTTCATTTGGCAAGAATTAGGCAAACTAAAATCGGAGCTCCCTGATGAAAACATCATCGGCGTCAACAAGTCGCATTGACCCGGTTTGCCATTCAGTTCGAAGGCGGGATGTCCAAGGACTGATCGCAGCCCCGTTTAAACAAAGCTCCGTACACCCTCGTAACCGGGTGAAAATCGACGCTGGGGGCAACAACGATGGTGAAGGCGCCCACCTAACCTGCATCCTCACCGTCTCCTCGCTTGCCACCGCCACAAACTGCCGCAAACTGCTCAGAGCGGCCAAAGGTAGCGATCAAAAGATGCTCAAAAGCGCTGCAAGGGCTCTGTGAATCGGTGTCAATGCAGGCTCTTGGCATGGCAATGCATCAGCGATCAGGCAGGGGTCTATTTTTACCGTCGACAAAATTGGCCAACACCGTTGACAAGACGGGCATGAACTGTTTCTCATGGCCAAGATGGTTGGCGAGTTGGTAAACCTGGGTGGCGGCATCGGCCAAGTTAGTAATGCCGCCGTCGGGTGCTGCAATTTTGCGGTAGTACTGCAAGTCCTTAACAGCGATGCTCATCATTGCTTTGAAGTCAGAGTCATCGCCATTTAGCGTCCACTGCATAAAGCGTTGGAACATCACGCTGTTGCCGCCCGAACTGTCGACTACATCTTTCAAAACCCGCATGTCCAGGCCTAGTCGCAGCGCCGTTGACAGCGCCTCTCCCACGACGGCACTTGTGGCCAAAGCCAGAAAATTATTCACCAGCTTGATGGTGTGGCCACTGCCAAGCAATCCGGTTTCTATCAGGGTGCTGGCATAAGTCCGGATCACAGGCATGACGCGTTGCACAGTCGCAGGCTCGCCACCTACAAAAGTGCTCAGGGTGCCCAGTTCCGCCTCTTTAGGAGTTCTGCCAAAGGGTGCGTCAACCATATCAGCCCCCTTTTCTCGCAGTGCTGCCCCTATCCGTCGTGTGGAGTCGGGTTCAGATGTTGTCGAGTCGATCAAAACAAAGCCTGGCCGAGCCACAGAAAGAATACCGGACGCACCGAATACAGCTTGCTCAACATGACGGCTAGAGGGCAAGCACATGAACACCATGTCGCAGCGCAAGCCCAGTTCTGCCGGCGTGTGGGCCTCCTGGGCTCCACGGCTGAGTAAATCTTCAACTGGTTCCCGGTTTTGATGGCCGAGCACGGTCAGGGAGTAACCTTTTTCAAGGATGTTCTTGGCCGCACCATGCCCCATGAAGCCCACGCCCATGTAGCCAATTTTGGGTAATTGAGAGGTCGTGTCAGTCATAGATTCGGCTTGCAGTTGCATTTTTCCGGATAAAACGCCAGTCATAAGTGACACCCAGCCCAGGGCCTGAAGGTACCTGAACGCAACCATCGCTGCCAACGCAGTCGAGTTGGTCGGTGTAGCCGCAGGTGTAGACAGGAGCCACCATGTTGGGACAGTCAGGGCCTACCAGCGCCAATTCGTAATAGTTGCTGTTGCGCATGGCTGACATCAGGTGCCTGTGCGCCGGACCGCATGCGTGGACTTCAACGTCCAGCCCCAAGGCCTCGCCCAGATGGGCGATTCGCAAGCCACCCGTAATGCCATGATCGTATTCGGGGTCGACGCGTAAAAAATCGGTACCGCCCGCCAGAACAAAATCTGCCTTGGGCTCAATGCCACGGACATACTCTGTGATCAGCAGGGGCGTTTTGATCATGCCTCTGAGCTTTTGGTGCATGAAAGCTGACTTGCCGTTGTCGCGCATCGGGTCTTCGTACCAGAAATAATCGCCTTCATCGCAGGCCCGGCCCACATACAGGGCATCTGAAAATTTGCGAAGCTGGTTGGCGGGATCGAGCATCAAGGTCATGCGGTCACCAACCGCCTTGGCCACATGAAGCACGTTTTCCGCTTCTTTGCGGGCGTCACCATCATTCCAGCCGTGAATTTTGTAAGCCCGAAAGCCTAAGGCATGGCACTCTTGGGCAAAGTCAGCGTAGGCTTCTTTGCAATTGAGACCAGCCTTGTCATCGCCCAAATAAGTGGATGCATAAACCGGCAGCCGGTTGCGGTAACCGCCCAGCAACTCCGAGATTGAAGCGTTGTATTTTTTACCTGCCAAGTCCCAAAGCGCGATGTCCAGCGGACCATGTCCCATGCCTGACCACTGCCTGATTTCCCGTTTCAGATCGTCGTAGATTTCTTCTCGTGCCAAAGCATTGCGACCAATCATGAAAGGGGCCAACATGTCCATTTCGCCACGGGTTGCAGGGCTGGCGACCCAATTGGTAACGTACTCACCGCGCAGACCATCGTCAGTGGTGATGGCGATGGCATTTTTTGTAGCACGAATCGAAGCGCCTTTTTTGTAGGTGATCAACTGGCCAACGCCGGTGCGTTCCTTGTTGGGAGAGTCAAACTCAAAATCAACGATTTCGATAGATTTGATGCGGCTCATACGGGTCTTCTCCTGGGATTTTTTGCTAGGGTTTTCGGGCTAAGAGTTTTGGGTTCACCAAGCAGTCTTAACTTTGAGCGCTCCAGATGGTCGTGCATTTGCCTGTAAGCCAACTGATGCTGACCGGCTTGGATTGACGCAAAAATATCGATGTGAAATTGGCGCGCCTCTTCAGTGAAATGGTTGCGATCGATGTACAGGCGTGCAAGGTGCAGGTGTGTGTTCAGATCCATGAAGGTCTTGAGCGCCGGCTCATTGCATGCACCCTTGAAAATGGCCCTGTGAAAGGCCTCATCTGCATCGCTGAAAGTTTTGAATCGCCGGTATCGTTTAGCCAGCTCGGTGGCCTCCATTGCCTGCAAGGCCAGTGACATTTCAGCCAGTGCTGCGGGATCTTTGTGTTTAGCTGCCTCTGCAGCAGCCCAGGGTTCGAGCACCAAGCGCAACTCGTAAATTTGCCGGTAATAGTCAGGGCTGGGCATGGGCGCCACCTTGGCCCCGACAAAAGGGGCAATTTTGACCAGGCCTTCAGCCGATAAACGGCCCAGTGCCTCGCGCACCGGCGTTGCACTGACCTGCAGCTCACGGGACAAGGCCTCGATGTTTAATTTTTCGTCAGGCGCCAACAAACGATCGAAAATTCGCTCGCGCAAAATTTCGTAAACCTGATCCGGCAGAGCGACCCGTGCAATGAGCTGTTTTAAAGCCATTTTTGACTCAACCATTTGTACCCACTGAGGCTTGCAAAGGATGCTAACCCTAGGGAAATCACTAACTTGTACAGGTCTATAGGATATAGGACTATGAATTCTTTGCAATAGGAGTTGATATGCGATTGACACGCTCATTACCTGCTTTGGTCACGGCCTTGTTTGCAACCTTTTTGGCCACGGGTGTTGCGGCACAAACTGTTTTGCGGTTTGGACACGCCAACAGTCCGGGCGAAGTCGCCCATGATCTCTATAAGGAATTTGCAGACAACGTGACGAAAAAATCGGGCGGTCAGTTGACTGTGCGTGTTTTTCCATCTGAACAACTGGGCAAAGAAGTTGATCTTCTTCAGCAATTGAAGTCAGGCGCATTGGACATCTCGTCTCCTTCCATGCCAACACTCAACTCAATGGTGCCGGCATTTGAAATGCCCAGCGCACCGTTCCTCTGGAAAGACTGGAAAGAAGCTGAAGCCGTTATACGCGGTCCGGCGATGGAGCCCATTTGGACTGAATTGAAAGACAAGCACAACATTGTTCCGCTCACCAAGATCTGGTACTGGGGGTGGCGCAATTTCACCTTTGGTACCAAAGAGGTGCGCAAACCAGAAGACATGGCGGGTCTCAAAGTGCGCGTCCCTGAGTCGCCGATTTGGGTAGAAATGGTTCGCGGATTCGGTGCGGCACCTACCCCCATTCCATTTGGCGAGGTGTACACAGCACTTCAGCAAAAAACGGTTGATGGACAAGAAAATCCGATCCCCACTATTTTTTCACGCAAGTTTTACGAGGTGCAGGGCGTTCTTTCCATGAGTCGCCACATGTTGCAGAACAACACAATATTGATCAACAAAAGCAGCATGGAAAAGCTCAAGCCCGAATTGCAAAAACTCTTGATTGATGAAGCCGCTGCCGCATCGGCAAAAAATTCGGAATTGCAGCAAGCACGAGAAGTATCGATGCTTGAAGACATTCGAAAGTCTGGAAAGACCAGAATCATTGACAACCCGGACCGTGATGCTTTTGCTGCCAAAATGGTTCCGGTCTACGTCCGCCTGGAATCCCGCTGGGGCACAGATAACTGGAAGCGTGTCCGTGCAGAAATTGACCGCATGCGAAGCGCCAAATAAAACCCGACCATGTCATTTTTGCGATTGCTTGACAGGCGTCTTGCCAGGCTGGAGGACCTGTTGATCATGGCCATGATGGCCATGATCGCCATCCTTTTGGGTCTTGGTGTGGTGCTTCGGTATGTGTTCAACAACCCGCTGACTTGGGCAGAAGAATTTGTGATCACCCTGTTCGTGTGGTCGGTCATGCTGGGTGTGCCCTCTGCCTTGCGTTCGCGCATGCACATCCGAATTGATGTCGTGATCATGCGCTTGTCAAACACAGCCCGAAGATTCATGGGCTGCATTGCCTGCTTGGCTGGGCTTGTCATCATGTGCGCCGCTGTTTATGCCGGGTATACCCACACAGTAGGCGTGTGGACCAGCAAAACACCCATGCTGGGGTTTTCAATGGGATGGATTTTTCTGGCCATGCCCGTTGGTTTCGCCTTGACGCTTTTTCACGGCATCATGATCCTGTTGGAGGAAGGGCCGGAGCGGGTCTTTCAAAACGCAACGGAGACCGTGATCGATACGGCTCCAGTCTGAAAACGCCATGCTAACTTTGCTGCTTTGTGTATTTGTAGGGCTTCTTTTGGTTGGTGTGCCTATTGGCTTTGCAATGCTAGGTGCATCAATGCTAGTCATTGGGCTCGAAGGCATACCGGTGTCTGTGGTAGCGCAACGCGTGGCCACCAGTGTGCAGTCTTTTCCATTGCTGGCCGTGCCCTTGTTCACTTTGGCCGGCGCCTTAATGAACGAATCTGGCATCAGCGAGCGGTTGTTCAATTTCACCAGAGCGTTTGTAGGGCACATTCGCGGTGGTTTGGCGCAGACAGCCATTGTGGGCAATGTTTTTCTGTCGGGCATATCTGGATCGTCGGTCGCTGACTGCGCAGCAACATCCCGTGTTTTTGTGCCGCAACTGACCCAGGCTGGTTACGGCCAGGGATTTGCTGCTGCGGTGTGTGCTGCGGCAGCCACTCTGGGGCCCATCATTCCGCCTTCAATATTGATGGTGATTTATGCATGGCAGGCCAACGTTTCACTCGGAGATTTGTTCATTGCGGGACTGATTCCGGGCGTCATCATGGCGCTCGCCATGATGCTGGTCATTGGTGTGACAGCCCATCGACGTGGGTTTCCGAAAGATGCGGCTTTCAGCGGCGAAAAGCTGTGGTACGCATTCAAAGAGGCCTTGTGGGCTCTGGCGATGCCTATTCTTATATTGGTGGGTTTTCGCATGGGCATCTTCACAGCCACCGAAATTGCAGCAGTGGCTTGCGCGTATTCGCTGATCGTAGGTTTGTATGTTTACCGCACGTTGAACTGGAAAGGCTTGCCTGCAATTTTGCTGACCACGGGCCGTGAAACGGCAGCCATTTTGGTGATCGCTGCGGGTGCCGCTCCCTTCGGATGGATTCTGGGTGTCGAACAAGCACCGCAGCAAGTGGCGGAATTGCTCACAGCCATCTCCAGAGAGCCCTGGGTCATTTTGCTGATTCTGAATGCAGCCTTGCTGGTGGCAGGCATGTTCATGGAAACGCTGGCCATCATGATCATTTTGGTGCCCATCCTGATTCCTCTTTTGACAGAACTTCAAATCAACCTGCTTCACTTTGGCATCGTGTTGCTGGTGAATCTGGTGATTGGACAAATCACCCCACCTGTCGGTGTTTTGATGTTTGTGGCCAGTTCGGTCTCCAAAACCCACTTGGGCTTGATCGTCAAGGAAATCGGCCCATTTATCATTGCCCTAATAGGGGCACTGGCGCTGCTCACTTATGTGCCGCAGTTGTCGACCTGGTTGCCGCAATACCTGAAAACCTGAAGTCGATCTAACGGATAGGAAATTCAACCGCATGAGTCCAAGTATGGCGGGGTTTTTTGGGCGATCTGACCTCGTTGAAATCTGCAGTTTCAGCGCCCACAGCATCCAAGAAGCAAGGATGCCCCAAGCGAGTGGGCTGCACAGCCTCCGCGCGCGCAGCCTCCCACAGCGGCCCATGGGATGTGCCGTTTTGGTCACCAACTGACGCGCTGATCGACCTCACAGTCCGGTGTCGGTTGCGCCGCCAGATCCCAATCCGACCCGATCTGACTGCCTTCACCTGCCAGCGCATCACAGCTCTCCTATAACGGCGGCCCGCGAGCTGGGGAAATGTGCGTGGGCTCGCAGGCGACACCGATGTGCTCCAGGATGTGCCCGATATCGGCACTGTGCGTGATAAAGGCGATGATGCGCATCTGCCCACCGCACAGCGGACACAAAAGCGGGAACACCTCGTAGATGCGGGCAATCAGCACCGCCCACAGGTAATGGGCCGCTCGCTTGGGCGGCGCAAGCTTTGGGGTAGGAGCAATTGCGTTGACATTGGCGCTGACACTGCCCTGTTGCGCGGCGCTGATGTCGCTTGCTTGATGTCGCTTACTTCTTCGCAGGCGGCAAGTCAGTGCAAGAACCGTGCGCCACTTCCGCCGCCATGCCGATGCTTTCGCCCAGCGTGGGGTGTGGGTGGATGGTTTTGCCGATGTCCACGGCGTCTGCGCCCATCTCAATCGCCAGAGCGATCTCGCCAATCATGTCGCCCGCGTGCGTGCCCACCATGCCGCCGCCGAGGATCTTGCCGTGGCCGTGGGCCTCGGGTGAATCATCAAACAGCAGTTTGGTCACGCCTTCGTCGCGGCCGTTGGCAATGGCGCGGCCCGAGGCGGTCCAAGGGAACAAGCCCTTTTTCACCTTGATACCTTGCGCTTTGGCTTGGTCTTCGGTGAGGCCGACCCATGCCACTTCGGGGTCGGTGTAGGCCACGCTCGGAATGACGCGAGCGTTGAACGCTGCTGATGCCAGTTCCTTGTTGCCTTGCAGTTCGCCCGCAATCACTTCGGCCGCCACATGTGCTTCGTGCACGGCCTTGTGCGCCAACATGGGCTGGCCCACGATGTCGCCAATGGCGAAGATGTGCGGCACGTTGGTGCGCATTTGACTGTCGACGTTGATGAAGCCACGGTCGGTCACCGCCACGCCCGCTTTTTCAGCGGCGAGTTTTTTGCCGTTGGGCGTGCGGCCCACGGCTTGCAACACAAGGTCGTACACCTGTGGCGCGGGGGCTGTACCGCCGGGTTCGGCGCTCTCGAACGTAACTTCAATGCCTTCGGGCAAGGCGCGTGCGGACACGGTCTTGGTCTTGAGCATGATGTTGTCAAAGCGCTTGGCGTTCATCTTTTGCCAGACTTTGACCAAGTCACGGTCCGCGCCTTGCATGAGGCCGTCCATCATTTCCACCACGTCCAGGCGTGCGCCCAGCGTGCTGTAAACGGTGCCCATTTCCAGGCCGATGATGCCGCCGCCCAAGATGAGCATGCGCTTGGGCACTTCTTTGAGTTCCAAAGCGCCGGTGCTGTCCACAACCCGAGGGTCGTTGGGCATGAAAGGCAAACGCACAGCTTGCGAGCCTGCAGCGATGATGGCCTTTTTGAAGGCGATCACTTTTTTGCTGCCGTTTTGTTCTTGCGCGGTGCCAGTGGTCTCAGACACTTCGAGGTGGTTGGCGCCCACGAATTGGCCCAAGCCGCGCACGGTGGTGACCTTGCGCATTTTGGCCATGGCCGCCAAGCCGCCTGTGAGTTTGCCAATGACTTTTTCTTTGTGGCCGCGCAGTTTGTCGATGTTGACCACAGGCTTGCCAAAGTCCACACCGAGGTCGGCCATGTGGCTGACTTCGTCCATGACGGCCGCAACGTGCAGCAAGGCTTTGGAGGGAATGCAACCCACGTTCAGACACACGCCGCCCAAGGTGGCGTAGCGCTCAACGATGACCACGTTCAAGCCGAGGTCGGCCGCACGGAATGCTGCCGAGTAACCGCCGGGGCCACCGCCCAACACGAGCACATCGCACTCGATGTCGGCTGAGCCGCCAAACGATGAGGTGGTGGGTGCAGGGGCTGATGAAACAGGGGTAGCTGCAACGGGTGCGGCTGCGGCTGGAGCAGCTGGTGCAGCAGCGGCAGCTGGAGCCGCCGCAGCGCCCTCGCCTTCCAGCACCAACACCACCGAGCCTTGTTTGACCTTGTCGCCGAGCTTGACCTTGAGTTCTTTGACCACGCCGCCGTGGCTGCAAGGAATTTCCATGGAAGCTTTGTCGCTCTCCACGGTGATCAGACTTTGGTCAGATTTAACGGTGTCGCCCACTTTGACCATCAACTCGATCACGGTGACTTCGTCGAAGTCGCCGATGTCTGGAACTTGGTTATCAATCATTGCCATATCCAATCCTTAGAGCAACACGCGACGGAAGTCGCTGAGGATTTGACCCAGGAACGCGTTGAAGCGTGCCGCTGCGGCGCCGTCAATGACGCGGTGGTCCCATGTCAGCGACAGGGGCAGCATCAGGCGGGGCACAAACTGCTTGCCGTCCCAGACGGGTTCCATGGTGCTCTTGCACACGCCCAAAATGGCCACTTCGGGCGCATTGATGATGGGCGTGAAGTACTTGCCACCAATGCCGCCGAGGCTGGAGATGGTGAAGGTTGCGCCGGTCATTTCTGCGGGGCCGAGTTTGCCTTCTCGCGCCTTCTTGGCCAGCTCACCCATTTCTTGGCTGATTTGCAGCACCCCTTTTTTGTCGCAATCGCGGATGACCGGCACCATCAAACCGTTGGGCGTGTCAGCGGCAAAGCCGATGTGCCAGTAGTTTTTGTAGACGATGGCATCGCCATCCAACGAACTGTTGAACTCGGGGTATTTCTTGAGCGCGGCCACGCAAGCCTTGATCAAGAACGCCAGCATGGTGACCTTAACGCTTGCGTTAATTCCAGATTTCGCCGCCTTTTCGTTCTCTAGGTTGGTAGAGACGCGAAAGGCTTCCAGGTCGGTGATGTCGGCATCGTCGTGGTTGGTGACGGCCGGAATCATGATGGCGTTGCGCAGCAAGTTGGCGCCGCTGATCTTCTTGATGCGGCCCATCTCTTTGCGCTCGATGGGGCCGAACTTGGCAAAGTCCACCTTGGGCCAGGGGATCAGGCCCAAAGCTGCGCCGTCACCGCCTGAAGCCGCAGGGGCTTTGGCCGCTTGCGCCTTGGTTTGTGCAGCACCCGACATGACGGCCTGGGTGAAGGCTTGCACGTCGGCCTCGGTGATCCGACCTTTAAGGCCAGAGCCTTTGACTTCTGCGAGCGGCACACCCAGCTCGCGGGCGAACTTGCGCACCGATGGCGATGCGTGGGGCAAGCCCACCGTGTTGCCACCGGGGGCGTGGGCAGGCGCTGCCATGGCAACGGCGGCTGCGGCCACAGGGGTTGGGGCTGAAGCGGGTGCCTGTGCAACTGCCGCCACTGGAGCAGCAGCAACCACCGCGGCCACAGGCGCAGCAGCAGCCACGGCGCCTTCCAAAATGGCCAGCAGGTCACCAATATTGACCGTATCGCCCACTTTGACTTTGAGCTCTTTGAGCACGCCCGCGTGTGAGGACGGGATTTCCATCGAGGCCTTGTCGGACTCGACGGTGATCAGCGATTGCTCGGCCTTGATGGTGTCGCCGGGCTTGACCATGACTTCGATGACGGCCACGTCTTTGAAGTCACCAATGTTGG
>JBIKQY010000382.1:0-3032 GCA_044349465.1 Limnohabitans sp.
TCAAGGCTTTGAAGTGACCTACCTCGATGTGCAAGACGATGGTTTGTTGAGCATGGATGCGCTCAAGGCCGCGATTCGCCCCGACACCATCTTGATCAGCGTGATGTTCGTGAACAACGAAATCGGCGTGATCCAGGATGTGACTGCCATTGGCAACCTGTGCCGCGAAAAAGGCATCATCTTCCACGTCGATGCCGCCCAAGCCACCGGCAAGGTCGAGATTGACATGACCCAGTTGCCCATCGATCTGATGAGCCTGGCCTCGCACAAAACCTATGGCCCCAAGGGCATTGGCGCTTTGTACGTGCGCCGCAAGCCCCGCATTCGCCTCGAAGCGCAAATGCACGGCGGCGGTCACGAGCGCGGCATGCGTTCGGGCACCTTGCCCACCCACCAGTGTGTGGGCATGGGCGAGGCGTTCCGCATCGCCAAGCTGGAGATGGCGCAAGACAACGCCAAGGCGCGTGCCCTGCACGACCGCCTGATTGCAGGTCTGAGCGACATGGAGCAGGTGTTCCTGAACGGCCACGCCACTCAGCGGGTGCCCCACAACATCAACATGAGTTTCAACTTTGTCGAAGGCGAATCGCTGATCATGGGCATCAAGGGCTTGGCTGTCTCGTCCGGTTCGGCCTGCACATCGGCCAGTTTGGAGCCCAGCTATGTGTTGCGCGCCCTGGGCCGCAGCGACGAGTTGGCCCACAGCAGCTTGCGCATGACGATTGGCCGCTGGACCACCGAAGAAGACATCGACTACGCGATCAAAACCATCCGCGAGAACGTGGCCAAGCTGCGCGACTTGAGCCCTTTGTGGGAAATGCACCAAGACGGCATCGATTTGAGCACGATCCAGTGGGCTGCCCACTGAGTTGACACTGACCTGAACACGGAGAAAACACCATGGCATATTCTGAAAAAGTGGTTGACCACTACGAAAACCCCCGCAACGTCGGCTCGTTCGACAAGGGCGATGACAGCGTGGGCACCGGCATGGTCGGGGCACCGGCTTGCGGCGACGTGATGAAGTTGCAGATCAAGGTCAACCCGACCACCGGCGTGATCGAAGACGCACGTTTCAAGACTTACGGCTGCGGCTCGGCCATTGCGTCGAGCTCACTCGTCACCGAGTGGGTCAAGGGCAAGACGCTGGACGAAGCAGCGGCCCTGAAGAACAGCCAGATCGCCGAAGAGCTGGCGCTGCCCCCGGTCAAAATCCACTGCTCCATCCTGGCCGAAGACGCCATCAAGGCGGCCGTGGACGACTACAAAAAGAAACACCTGAACTGACATGGCCATCTCACTGTCTGCTGCCGCAGCTCGGCATGTGACCCGCTACCTGGCCAAACGCGGCGCGGGTGTCGGTGTGCGCCTGGGGGTCAAGACCACGGGCTGTTCTGGCTTGGCCTACAAGCTCGAGTACGTGGACGAGATCGCCCCCGAAGACGTGGTCTTTGAAGGCCACGGCGTCAAAGTGCTGGTGGACCCGAAAAGCCTGGCCTACATTGACGGCACCGAGCTCGACTTTGTGCGCGAAGGCCTGAACGAAGGTTTCCGCTTCAACAACCCCAACGAGCGTGACCGCTGCGGTTGCGGTGAATCCTTCCGCGTCTGAGCTGAGTTCGGGTTTTTGCGTGTGATCTCGCTTCAAGCCAACGACTTTGAGTTGTTTGATGTGCCGGTGCAGTACGCACAGGACCGCGCGCAACTCGACGCCCGCTGGAAAGCCTTGCAGCGCGAAGCCCACCCTGACCGTTTTGCCGCCGAAGGCGCTGCCGCCCAGCGCATCGCCATGCAGTGGTCGGTGCGCATCAACGAGGCGTATCAGCGGCTTAAAGACCCGCTCAAACGCGCCGCTTATTTGTGCGAAATGCAAGGCGCGCCCGTGCAGGCCGAAAACAACACCGCCATGCCCGCTGCATTCTTGATGCAGCAAATGGAATGGCGCGAAAACCTGGAAGAAACGGGCAGTGCCCAAGGCCTCGAAGCCCTGGCTGACGAGGTGGCTGCCGAGCAGCGCCGTGTGCAGCAAACGCTGGGCGATTTGCTGGATGTGGCCAAAGACCCCGCGCAAGCCGTGGGGCAGGTGAGGGCGCTCATGTTCATTGAGCGCTTCACGCAAGAAGTGAACGCTAAACTCGACCGATTGACCTGACCTCCCCTGATTGACCATGGCGTTACTGCAGATTTCTGAACCGGGCCAGTCGCCCGACCCGCACCAACGCCGCATCGCGGTGGGCATTGATTTGGGCACCACGCATTCGCTGGTGGCTTCGGTGCGCAACGGCGTTTCCGAATGCTTGCCCGACGACGATGGCCGGGTGATCTTGCCCTCTGTGGTTCGCTTTATGCCGGGCCAAGGCCGTCAGATCGGTTTTGACGCGGTGCAGTCTGCCGCCTCAGACCCGGTTAACACCATCGCCTCGGTCAAGCGCTTCATGGGTCGTGGCCTGCAAGACATCGCCGACCGCACCAAGCTGCCCTACGAGTTCACCGCCAGTGAACAGGGCATGCTCAGCATCCAGACGGTTCAAGGCCCCAAGTCGCCCGTCGAGGTCAGCGCCGAAATTTTGGCCACCCTGCGTTACCGCGCCGAAGACACCTTCAATGACGACTTGTATGGTGCGGTCATCACCGTGCCCGCTTACTTTGACGACGCGCAGCGCCAAGCCACCAAAGACGCCGCGCAACTGGCGGGCCTGAATGTGCTGCGCCTGATCAACGAACCCACCGCCGCTGCGATTGCCTACGGCCTCGACAACGCCAGCGAAGGCGTTTATGCCGTGTTCGATTTGGGCGGAGGCACCTTCGATATTTCCATCCTGCGCTTGACGCAAGGCGTGTTCGAGGTCTTGTCCACTGGCGGAGACTCAGCCCTGGGCGGTGACGATTACGACCAGGCCCTGGCCGATGCCGCCATGGCCCGCCAGCCCGCCTTGCAGGCGGCCACCGCCGAAGACAAAACCGTGCTCAAGGCCGCGGCCCGTGCCGCCAAAGAAGCCCTCACCACCGCCGATGTGTTCACCTTGAATGCA
>JBIKQY010000383.1:0-3030 GCA_044349465.1 Limnohabitans sp.
AATTTGGAAGACGCACAAGATGCGGCCTTGATCTTTCAGACCCGCACCATCGCCCAGGCCCAACGTTTGCAGCAGGTGGAGCAGCTCAGCCAGGAAAACGCCCATTTGCGGCAGTTGCTTGATTTGCGCGCCCAGGTGGCGGGTCCGACCAAAGCGGTGCAGGTGCTCTACGACACATCCGACCCTTACACCCAGCGCGTCGTGGTGGACCGTGGCTTGATAGCCGGCATAGTGCAAGGCTCGGCGGTCATTGACACGGCTGGGGTAGTGGGTCAGGTGACCCGCGTTTATCCCTTGGTCAGTGAAGTCACGCTGCTGACCGACAGGGCTCAGAGCATCCCAGTCATGAACGCCCGCACCGGCAGTCGTTATGTGGCCAACGGAGATCCGCAAACCTTGGGCGGCTCGCTGGATTTGAAATTTGTGCCTGCGGGTGCAGACATGCAAAAAGGCGATTTGCTGACCACCAGCGGCATCGACGGCGTGTACCCGGCAGGCTTGCATGTCGGGCGAATTGCCCGAATTGACCGCCGTGTTGACTCATCGTTTGCCCGTGTACATGCCGAGCCCATGGCCACCGAGCGTGGGCGTCATTTGCTGGTGTTGTTGCCGGTCAAGGACTGGCCGGAACCACCGAAGCCAGAAGCGCCCAAAGCGACCAAAGCCAAAGCGGCAACATCTGCCCTGCCTGCTGCAGGAGCCAAACCATGATCATGCCCGCAGGGCGTCCCCTGCTTTTGCCGGCCAACCCCAAGTTCATTGCGTTGAGCTTTGTCTTGGCCTTGTTGCTGCACATGTTGATGGGCTTGCTGGGCTGGTATTGGCTGCCTGATGTGTTGGCCATCGTGATGGTTTTTTGGACCGTGCACCAGCCGCGCCGAGTTGGCCTGGTGCTGGCGTTTTTGTTGGGCTTGGCGTTGGATGTGCACGAGTCGGCTTTGTTGGGGCAAAACGCGCTGTCCTACGTGGTGCTTTCAGGTCTGGCCACGGCGGCCCAGCGACGGATGCTCTGGTTTCCCTTGCGCGAGCAGGCCTTGCAAATTTTGCCGCTCTTTGTTGTGGCGGCATTGGTGGAGTGGCTCACACGTCTGGTGGCGCATGATGCTTGGCCCGCATGGAGCCAACTGCCAGGGCCTTTGCTGCAAGCGGCCTTGTGGCCATTGGTGGGGGCCTTGTTGTTGGCGCCACAGCGTCGCGCGTTCGAGCGAGACGATATTCGTCCGCTTTGAGCATGTCGTTGAACCTGCCCTCATTGGCCGAGCTGCGCGACACCCGCGTCGAAATCCAGCGCTTTCAAGGGCGTGTTCTGGTCGTGCAGTGGGTGGTGTTGTTTTGCTTTTTACTGCTGGCCAGTCGCTTGGCTTATTTGCAGCTGGTCCGGCACGAAGACCTGATGGCGCAAGCCGAAAGCAACCGGACGGCCATCTTGCCCACGGTGCCACCTCGGGGCACAATTTTGGACCGCAATGGCGTCGTACTGGCGAGCAACTATTCGGCCTACACACTCGAGATCACTCCCTCGAAGGTCAAAGACCTGGAGGCCACCATCAACGAGCTGGCCGAATTGGTGGACATTCAGACCAAGGATCGTCGCCGTTTCAAGCGCCTTCGCGAAGAGTCCAAGAGCTTTGATTCGCTGCCCATTCGCAATCGGTTGACCGACGAAGAGGTGGCCCGCTTCAGTGCCCAAAGTTACCGATTCCCGGGCGTGGAGATCAAGGCCAGATTGTTTCGCCAGTACCCTTACAGCGAACTGGCGAGCCATGTGATTGGTTACATCGGACGCATCAACCAGCGCGACAAGGAGCGGCTGGAAGAGGAGGAAGACGCGGCCGCCAATTACCGGGGTACCGAATACATTGGCAAGTTGGGTGTAGAGCAGCGCTACGAGCGCGAGCTCCATGGCATCACGGGCGTCAACGAGGTGGAAACTTCTGCAGGGGGGCGAGCCACAAGAAGCTTGTCAAGCCGTCCCGCCATTCCAGGGCAAAACGTGGTCTTGTCGATCGACATCCAGCTGCAAAAAATGGTGGAAGATCTGTTTGGCAACCGGCGTGGTGCACTGGTGGCGCTGAACCCCAACAATGGCGAGGTGCTGGCCTTTGTGAGCAAGCCGACCTTCGACCCCAACTTGTTTGTGGACGGCATCGATGTCGACAATTGGCAGATGCTCAACGAGTCGATCGACAAGCCCTTGCTCAACAGGGCGCTGCGCGGCACCTACCCGCCGGGTTCGACCTACAAGCCTTTTATGGCCATGGCCGCTTTGACTACGGGCAAGCGCAGTGCCAGCACCATCGTCAACGACGCGGGCTCTTGGACGTATGGCGGCCATACTTTCCGCAGTCATGGTGATGCGGGGCTGGGACCTGTGGACATGGTGCGATCCATTGTGCTGTCGAGCAACGTGTATTACTACTCGCTGGCCAATGACATGGGGGTGGATGCCATCCATGACTTCATGAAGCCTTTGGGTTTTGGCCAGATCACCGGGATTGACTTGCCAGGCGAAGTGCGAGGCATCTTGCCCAGCACCGATTGGAAGCGTAACTATTACAAGAAGCCCGAACAAAAGAAGTGGTACGGCGGTGAAACGATCTCGCTGGGTATCGGTCAGGGCTACAACACCTTCACCATGCTGCAATTGGCGTCGGCCACTGCCACGCTGGCCAATGGCGGCATGCAATTCAAACCCCGTGTGGTCACGGCCACCCAGGATGCACTGACCCATGCGCAGTCTCAAGTCGTGGCTCAACAACCCTTGAGTTTGGGCTACAAGCCCGAGCACGTGGACGTGATTCACAAAGGTCTGGTGGGGGTGGTGACATCCGGCACATCGGCTCGGGTGTTTGCAGGGGCGGGGTACACCAGCGCGGGTAAAACTGGCACGGCGCAGGCGGTGACCATCGGGCAAAAAGACAAATACGACTCGGCCAAACTGTCCGAATACCAACGCGATCACGCGTTGTACATGGCCTATGCACCTGCCGAAAAACCGCAAATAGCCGTGGCGGTGGTGGTGGAGAACGC
>JBIKQY010000056.1:0-10401 GCA_044349465.1 Limnohabitans sp.
ATGTGGGCTCGGACGCTTCTGCGCTGCGCACCACCGCGGTGAAAGACGGCGACGGCTACGTCATCAACGGCGTCAAGCAGTTCATCACCAGCGGCCAAAACGGCGATGTGGCCATTGTGATCGCGGTGACCGACAAGGGCGCAGGCAAAAAAGGCCTGAGTGCCTTCATCGTGCCCACCCGCACGCCCGGCTACACCGTGGCGCGCCTGGAAGACAAGCTGGGTCAGCACAGCAGCGACACAGCGCAGATCAACTTCGACAACTGCCGCATCCCCGCCGAGAACCTGATCGGTCAAGAAGGCGAGGGCTACAAGATCGCCCTGTCGTCTTTGGAGGGGGGGCGCATCGGCATCGCTGCGCAAAGTTTGGGCATGGCCCGCAGCGCGCTCGATGTGGCCATCGACTACGCCAAGCAGCGCGAAAGCTTTGGCACCGCCATCTTCAACCACCAGGCGGTGGGTTTTCGCTTGGCCGACTGCGCCACACAACTCGAAGCGGCCCGCCAACTCATCTGGCACGCGGCCAGCCTGCGCGATGCTGGTCGTCCATGCCTCAAAGAAGCCGCCATGGCCAAGCTGTTTGCCAGCGAAGCCGCCGAAATGGTGTGCTCGGCGGCCATCCAGACCTTGGGCGGTTACGGCTATGTGAGTGACTTCCCGGTGGAGCGCATTTACCGCGATGTGCGCGTGTGCCAGATCTACGAAGGTACCAGCGACGTGCAAAAAATCATCATCCAGCGCGCGCTTTGAGCGCCTGAATAACCGATTGGAGCCGGTCATTGACGTATGATTTCGGCTTATGAACATCATCATCCTCGGCGCTGGCCGTGTGGGCGAAAGCGTCGCTGAAAGCTTGGTTTCCGAGCAAAACGACATCACCGTCATCGACCAAGACCCGGCGCGCCTGAGGTTGCTGGAAGAGCGCTTGGACCTGCGCGGTGTGGTCGGCAACGGCATCCAGCCTTCGGTGCTGCGCGAAGCTGGGGCACAAGATGCCGACATGATCATTGCCTGCGCGGCGGCCGACGAGTCGAATCTTGTGGTCTGCAAGATCGCCCACGACGTCTTCAATGTCCCCACCACCATCGCCCGCTTGCGCTCGCCCGAATTCAACGAGGGCGACGAGTTGTTGGGCAAGTCCGGTTTTGCGGTGGACCATGTGATCTGCCCTGAAGAGTCGGTGATGCGTTACATCGAGCAGCTCATCCAGTACCCCGAAGCCTTGCAGGTGCTCGAATTTGCCGATGGCCGCGTCAGCCTGATCGTGGTGCGCGCAGCGGCTGACAGTCTGTTGGTCAACCACACCATCGCCGAGTTTCGCGGCCGCTTGCCGCATGCCGAGATGCGCGTGGTGGCCTTGTACCGACAAGACGCGCTGGTGGACGCCCTGCCCGAGACCCGCATCCTGCCCGGCGACGAGGTGTTTGTGCTGGCCGACACCCGCAAGATCCCCATCGTGCTGGGTGGCATCCACAAGGCCGACAAACCTGTGCAGCGCCTGATGCTGGCCGGTGGCGGCAAGGTGGGCTTGCGCCTGGCGCGCAACTTGGCCAGTCAATACGACGTGAAGCTGATCGAGCGCGACAAAAAGCGTTGTGAATACCTGGCCAGTCAGTTGCCATCCAGCACCCTGATCCTGAATGGCGACGGCGCTGACGAAGACCTGCTGCACGAAGAAAATGTGGGCGAAATGGATTTGTTTTTGGCGCTGACCAGCGACGACGAAGACAACATCATGTCGGCCATGCTGGCCAAGCGCATGGGCGCGCGGCGTGTGATGGCTCTGATCAACCGCCGCGCTTATGCCGACATGATGCAAGGCAGCACGATCGACATCGCGATCTCGCCCGCTCAAACCGTGATCGGCGAGTTGCTGGCGCACATGCGCCGGGGCGATGTGGCGGCGGTGCACAGTCTGCGCCGGGGCGCAGCAGAAGCCCTGGAGGGCATTGCGCGTGGCGACATCAAAACCTCCAAGCTGGTGGGTCGGCGGGTCGAGGAGATCAAGTTGCCCAAGGGCGTGAGCATGGGGGCTATTGTTCGCGGCGAGGGCAAAAAATCCGAAGTGCTGATGCCGCACCACGACACCCTGATCGAAGCCGACGACCACATCATCTTGTTCATTCCGAACAAGCGCGATGTGCGTGCGGTAGAAAAACTCTTTCAGGTCGGCGCGACCTTTTTCGGCTGATGTTCAAGACTTTTTTCCCCGTGCTGTCGCTGATGGCGCGCATCTTGATCGCGTTCTCGGTCACCTTTTTGGTGCCCGGCATTTGGGCCTGGTTTGAAGACCACCACGATCTGCAGTGGATATGGTTGGCGGGTTTTGGCCTGACAGCAGCCAGTGGCCTGCTGCTGGCGGCCATCACGCAGCGCCACCGGCGCGAACTGCTGGCCAAAGACGGTTTCTTGTTGGTCAACATGGTGTGGCTGGTCCTGCCGGCCTATTCGGCGTTGCCGCTGATGTTTCTGGTGCCCGAGATCACTTGGTTCAAAGCTTACTTTGAAGCCATGAGCGCGCTCACCGCCACCGGTGCCACGGCTTTGTCGGGACTGGAGCACCTGCCTGTGTCGGTGAACATCTGGCGCTGCTTTTTACAGTTGATCGGTGGCCTGGGCATCATGCTGCTGGTGGTGGCGGTGTTGCCCATGCTGGGCCTGGGCGGGATGCAGCTTTACAAGACCGAAACCCCCGGCCCCATGAAAGACACCAAATTCACGCCGCGCATTTCCGAGACGGCGCGCGGCTTGTGGGGTGTGTACTTTTTGTTTTCGGGCGCTTGCTTGCTGGCTTACCGATGGGCGGGCATGAGCTGGGCCGACGCCTTCATGCACATGTGCACCACCATGGGTCTGGGCGGATTTTCTTCCTACGATGCCAGCTTTGCGCATTTCAACTCGCCCTTGATAGAAGGCGTGGCCATCGTCTTCATGACGCTGGCAGGCATCAGCTTTGTGCGTTACTTTGTGGTGCTGCGCACCTTGTCGCTCAAGCCTGTGACCCATGACCATGAAATCCGCACTTACTTTGCAGTGCTGCTCTTGGCCACGTTGCTGCTGACGGGGCTGCTGCTGGCCAACGGCGTGTACAGCGACTGGACCCATGCCCTGCGTGTCAGTGCTTTCCATGTCGTGTCCCTGGCCACCACCACCGGTTACGCGGCCACCGACTATGCGCTGTGGCCCGTGTTTGCGCCGGTCTTGCTGATGTTCTTGGGCTGCTTTGTCTCGTGTGCGGGCTCTACCGGCGGCGGCATCAAGATGGTGCGCATGATCTTGCTGGTCAAGCAGGCGCGCCGAGAGCTGGTGCGCATCATCCACCCACGCGTCATCAACCCGGTCACGCTGGGTGGTGGGGTCATGCCCATGTCGGTCATGACAGCGGTGCTGGGCTTCATGCTCATTTATGGCGGTGCCACCATGGGCCTGAGCATGTTGCTTTTGCTCAGTGGCATGGACATCGTCACCGCATTTTCGGCCGTGATCGCCACCGTCAATAACATCGGCCCGGGCTTGGGTGAAGTGGGGCCCTCGGGCAATTACGGCGGCCTCAGCCCCTTTCAGCTGGGCGTGCTGACCTTTGCCATGCTGCTGGGCCGCCTCGAATTGTTGTCGGTGCTGGTCTTGTTCAGTTCGCACTTCTGGCGAAAATAAACCCACCCGTCAAGCGACGCTATTTGATTCACTCAAGGAGACAGACATGCCCATCACCAAAGGATTCCAGGCCCTCGTGGATGAAGCCATGGCCCAGGTCACAACGCACAGCGTGGACGCGGTGCGCGCTCGAATGAGCCACCCGAACGTGCAAATCGTCGACATCCGTGATCCGCGTGAACTGGAGCGCGAAGGCACCGTGCCCGGCGCGCTGCTGGCCCCACGCGGCATGCTCGAATTTTGGGTGGATCCGGCCTCGCCCTACTTCAAACCCGTGTTTGCCGACGAGAGCAAGCAGTTCATCTTGTTTTGCGGCGCAGGCTGGCGCAGCGCCCTGGCCACCAAAACCCTGCAAGACATGGGCATGACCAATGTCGCCCACATCGACGGCGGATTCACCGCCTGGAAAAAAGCAGCGGCACCCATCGTCACCATGGAACAACACAAGGCCGAAAGCGCGGCGCGCAAAGGCGCGTGATGTCTGATCCCCGTAGGTCGGCGGCTTTAGCCCCGACAAACCCGGGAGGTCCACCTTTGTCGGGGCTGAAGCCGCCGACCTACAAAGCAGCCCATGAATTTGACACCTTGCCCCTGCGGACGCACCACCGTCAAAGGCCAGCCGCTGGCGCTCGATGTATGCTGTGGTCTGTACCACTCGGGTCATCCAGCGCCTGATGCCGAAAGCCTGATGCGCTCGCGCTACAGCGCTTTTGTGCGGGGCGATGTGCCTTATCTTCTGGCGACTTGGCACAGCAGCCAACGCCCTGCTGAGCTCAAGCTCGAAACGGGTGGCAAATGGTTGGGCCTTCAGATCAAGCAGCACCGAGTGACGGGCGCTGACACCGCCGAGGTCGAATTCGTCGCGCGCTTTCGGGTGGGCGGAAAAGCCGTGCGCCAGCACGAACGTAGCCGATTTGTGCGGGAAGACGGGCGCTGGTTTTATGTGGATGGCGATGAGCTCTGAAGCCCTGCTGCGACAAACCGTATGATCCTGCGCATGAACTTTGAAGCCATTCTTTTCGATTGCGACGGTGTGTTGGTGGACAGCGAAGCCATCACCTGCGGCGTGCTGCGTGACATGTTTGACGAGCAGGGTTGGCGCATGACGCTGGCCGAATGCATGCAGCGCTTTGTGGGCCACACCGTCAAAAGCCAGCGCAGCGTGATCGAGGCGCACACCGGCGTGCCGCTGACCGACACTTGGCTGGAGCAGTTTTACGCCCTTCGCAACGAACGCCTCACCCAAGACATCACCGCCATTGAGGGCGTGCACGAAGCGGTGGCGCACCTGAACGACCACTGCCAAGGCCGCATCGCGGTGGCATCGGGGGCTGACCGGTTCAAGGTCGAGATGATGCTCAAGCAGGTGGGCCTGATTGAGTTTTTTGAGGGCCGCATTTTCAGCGGCCACGAGATGCCGCGCAGCAAGCCATACCCCGATGTTTACCTGGCCGCTGCCGCGCACTTGCAAATTGATCCGGCGCGCTGCCTGGTCATTGAAGACACCACGGTGGGCATCACAGCGGGGGTGGCTGCAGGGGCAACGGTGTGGGCTTATGCGCCACCCGGCGCTGACGCCCATGCCCTGCGCCAGGCCGGTGCGGTGCAGGTGTTTGAGCACATGCGGCGTTTGCGGCTCGGGTAAAGAGGTGCTGGGTTGATGGGTTGATGGGGTTACGATCTCATTATTTGAGTCTTTAATTACGCTAATGCGATCCATCACCAATCCCTTTTTACGCATATTTTTCTTCGCGTTGACCGACTCATTGGCGCTGTGTGTGTACGCCTTGGGCTTGCTTGCGCCATTGACGCCGTCCGAGGGCATCCCATCCGTGCCCGTGTTGCTGCTGTTTGTGGGCCTTCCCGTGGCCTTGCTGGGTGGCTGCATTCGCGTTGGTGGCGCGAAATGGTGGGCTGGCTTTTTTGGGCTGCAAATTCTGGCCATCCTTGCTTTCACGACCTATCTTTTGCTTTTGCAATCGGGCGTGTTTGCCGGGTGAGGCCGATGTTTACTGCCCCCGCAACCTCACCCCTTCCGGGGTCACCCCCGTCCACCCCTTGAATGCCCGCATGAAGCTCTTCTCGTTCTGAAAGCCCACCTCGGCCGCGATCTGTTTGATCGGGCGTTGTGTGCGAAGCAGCAGGTCCATGGCCAGGTCGCGGCGCACGGCGTCTTTGAGTTGCTGCAGGCTCGCACCTTCTTCCTTGAGTTGCCGGTGCAGCGTGCGAGGTGACAGGTTGAGCCAGGCGGCCAGGTCGTCGGCGTTGCGGCTGTGCTCGGGGTGTTCGGCCAGGGTCTGACGAACTTTTTCCACCAGCAAGCGGTCACGCCGGTAAGGGCGCACCGTGAGCAGCAGGGCGCGCTGCAGCATGCGTTGCAGGGCGGCTTCGTCGCGGCGCACGGGCAGGCTCAGGTAGCCCGCGTCGAACTGCAGGCTGTTTGTGGGCGCGTTGAACTGCGTGGGGCCATCAAACAGCACGCGGTAACTGTCTGCGTGTTGTGGCGGCGCAAAACGCAAGGTGGTTTGTACCAGCGGAATGCGCGAGTCGGTCAGCCAGCAGGCCACGCCTAAAGCATTGCGCAACACCGAGACCACAGCAAATTCGTGCAGGGTGCCCAGAGGGCGCTGTTCGCGCAACTGCAGGTGCGCCACACCCGCCTCGGCGCTGACTTGCAGGTGAATGTCATCCGTCAGCAGGCCGTGGTGACGGCACCAGCGCTGCAGTGCCACGCCCAAGGTGGGCGCGGTCAGAGAGGCGCGCACCAGCATGCCGTAGCTGCCCCAGGGCAGGCGGCGGCTGAACCAGCCCAGGGCTTCGTCGTCCAGCGCCCGCATGGCGGTGGCAGACAACCATTCCATTTGCAGGGCGGTGATGCGTGCATCGGGGTGGTGCAGGGTGTCTGGCGCAATTTGTGCCTCGGTCAGGGCGGGCAGCGGGTCCATGCCGCGTTGGGTATAGGCCTGTGCGATCGCTTTGACGAAAGACATAGGTGTCTCGGCGCGGCCGGTGTGGGTCGGTCGCGGTGGGGCAGGCAAGTGCGTGTTCATAGAGTTCGAAATTGTGGCACGATTTGCAACCCATTTGACACCCTCCAACCGGGCGCAGGTCTTAAGCTGACAGGCATTGCCCCACAGGCGCGGTGTTTGCCGTGTGCCCGGGGCCACAGCCAAGGAAGACACATGACTGTTTTGCACTCTCAATTGAACCCGCGTTCGGCCGACTTTCAAGCCAATGCCGCTGCCATGCGCAGCCTGGTGGACGACCTGCGCGCCCACTTGGAGCGCGTGGCTTTGGGCGGCGGTGAGGCCCCCCGCGCCAAGCACACCGCCCGGGGCAAGTTGTTGCCGCGTGACCGCGTGCAAATGCTGCTCGACCCCGGCACGCCTTTCCTTGAAGTCGCGCCGCTGGCCGCCCTCAACATGTACAACAACGACGCACCCAGCTCGGGCGTGATCGTGGGCATTGGCCGCGTGAGCGGGATGGACTGCATGATTGTGTGCAACGACGCCACGGTGAAGGGCGGCACCTATTACCCCCTCACGGTGAAAAAGCATTTGCGCGCGCAAGAGATCGCGCAGCAAAACCACTTGCCTTGCATTTATCTGGTCGACTCAGGCGGTGCCAATCTGCCCAACCAGGACGAGGTCTTTCCGGATCGCGACCACTTTGGCCGCATCTTCTTCAACCAGGCCAACATGAGCGCGCTGGGCATCGCGCAAATCGCCGTGGTCATGGGCAGCTGCACAGCAGGCGGCGCGTATGTGCCCGCCATGAGCGACGAGACCATCATTGTCAAAAACCAGGGCACCATCTTTTTGGGCGGCCCGCCGCTGGTCAAAGCCGCGACGGGCGAGGTGGTGAGCGCCGAAGATTTGGGCGGTGGCGACGTGCACACGCGTTTGTCCGGCGTGGCCGATCATTTGGCGCAAAACGATGTGCACGCGCTGGCGCTGGCCCGTCAGGCGGTGAAAAACCTGAACGCACAAAAAGCCCCCAACATCGCCACACACATGCCGGTGCCGCCGCTGTTTGACGCGCAAGAGTTGTACGGCGTGATTCCCACGGACACGCGCAAGCCTTTTGATGTGCGCGAGATCATTGCCCGCATCGTCGACGGTTCGGAGTTCGACGAATTCAAATCGCGCTTTGGCACCACCTTGATCTGTGGCTTTGCCCGCATCGAAGGCATGCCGGTCGGCATCATCGCCAACAACGGCATCTTGTTCAGTGAGTCCGCCCTCAAGGGCGCGCACTTCATCGAGCTGTGCTGCCAGCGCAAAGTGCCCTTGGTGTTTTTGCAAAACATCACCGGCTTCATGGTCGGGCGCAAATACGAAAACGAAGGCATCGCCCGCAACGGCGCGAAGATGGTCACGGCCGTGGCGACTGCCGCTGTGCCCAAATTCACCATCATCATTGGCGGCAGCTTTGGCGCGGGCAATTACGGCATGTGCGGCCGCGCTTACAGCCCTCGCTTCTTGTGGATGTGGCCCAACGCCCGCATCTCCGTCATGGGCGGTGAGCAAGCAGCCAGCGTGCTGGCCACCGTCAAGCGTGACGGCATCGAGGGCAAGGGCGGCCAATGGAGTGCCGAAGAAGAAGCCGCGTTCAAAGCCCCCATCAAAGAGCAATACGAGGTGCAAGGCCACCCTTATTACGCCACCGCACGTCTGTGGGACGACGGCATCATCGACCCGGCCGACACCCGCCGCGTGCTGGCGCTGGGCCTGAGCGCATCGCTCAACGCGCCGATTCCCGAGACGAAATTTGGACTTTTCCGCATGTGATGTGTATGATTTTGTGAATTCATACACATCAAGGGGCTGTGCGCATGCGAACCAACATTGAAATTGACGACGACTTGATGGCCGCTGCCATGGCGGCAGGCGGCTTCAAGACCAAAAAAGAAGCGGTCGAAGAGGGCTTGCGCTTGCTTAAGCGCAAGAAGGCCTATGCCGCGTTGTTGGCCGCGCGTGGCACTTTGTTTTGGGACGATTCTGACGAAGCCTGGGCCAAGGCGCGCGAAGAGAGGCAACTTGCAGAGACCGTGCAAGAACCTGTGGCTGTTTATGAGGTCAAGCCCGCTGTGAAGGGCCGCAAATCTCGAGCAGCAACTGACACCCGACTGCCAGCGAAAGGCAAGTCGGCATGATTTTGGTGGACTCCAGCGTGCTGATCGATCACTTTCGAGGGACGATCAACCCACAGACCCAACAGCTCAAGCGTTGGCTCTCAGGGGACGAGGGGCCGCCTGACATTGGTGTGGCCGATCTGGTTATTTTTGAGGTGGTGCGAGGCTTCTCCACGGCCAGTGCCCAGGCCCGGGTGCGCGACCTTTTGTTGGACTTGGAAGTGGTGGAGATCGGTGGCCTCGACAACGCCTTGCAGGCGGCCACACTCTATCAACGGTTGCGCCAGTCAGGCCGCACCGTGCACAGCCCCATTGACGTGCTGCTGGCCAGCTATTGCATGACGCACGGCCACACGCTGCTGCACCGCGACGCCGATTTTGAATCGCTCAAAACTTTAGGAGGACTGGACACATGGCCACAATGAACACATCCACTTGGCACAGCCACTTCAACATGCAAGCGCGCTACCAGGTTTGGGTCACGCACCGCCTGCTCGAAGCGGTCTCGCGTGTGTCCGATGCAGACTATAGGCGCGACGTGGGCCTCTTCTTCAAAAGCATCCACGGCACACTGAACCACATGCTGGTGGCCGAGCACTTGCTCTGGTATCCGCGTTTTGCCAAAGGCGCATCGCCGGTGTTGGCGTTGGACAGCGAGATTGAGCCCCACCGCGAACGCCTGGCGCAGGCGCTCAAGGGCGGATCGGCCAACTGGACGCCACTGATCGCCAGCTGGAGCGCCGAGCGTTTTGACGGCCAACTGGATTACCGAACCAGCAAGGGTGACCCTTTGTCCTTGCCTTTTGCGGCCACCTTGTCGCATGTCTTCAACCACGCCACTCACCACCGTGGTCAGATCACGGCGGCACTGACCGCGCTGGGCCAGCCTTGCCCGGAGCTGGACATGGTGTATTTCCTTTTGGCAGAACAAGCCTCCAAAGCATGAGCAAAGCCCTGAAAATTTCCACCCAAGGCGGTGTGCACACGATCACGCTGTCGCGCCCCGATGTGCGCAATGCCTTCAACGACGAAGTCATTGCCGAGCTGAAAATCGCTTTTCTGGCGGTGGCCCAAGACCCGGCCGTGCGCTGCGTGGTGTTGGCCGCCGAGGGCCCCGCCTTTTGCGCCGGTGCCGACCTCAACTGGATGCGCCGCATGGCCGACTACACCCGTGACGAAAACCTGGCCGACGCAGGCGAGTTGGCCGCCATGCTGCGCGCCATTTACGAATGCCCCCAGCCCACCATCGCCCGCGTGCAGGGCGACGTGTACGCCGGTGGCATGGGCCTGGTGGCGGCGTGTGACATGGCCGTCAGCGTGGACACGGCGCACTATTGCCTGAGCGAGGTCAAGCTGGGCCTGATCCCGGCGACCATCAGCCCCTATGTGATCCGCGCCATGGGCACGCGTGCGGCGCACCGCTACTTTTTGACGGCCGAGCGCTTTGGCGCGGCCGAGGCCCACCGCATCGGTTTGGTGCACGAGGTGGTGGCCGCCGACGCGCTGGACGCCAAAGTGGCCGAGCTAACCCAAGCGTTGGTGAACGCCAGCCCCAACGCCGTGCGCGCTTGCAAAAAACTGGTGCAAGACGTGGCCGAGCGCGAGATCAACGAC